>CAIVKH010000327.1 GCA_903906425.1 uncultured bacterium | reverse complement strand
CGGCAAAGTGAGAAAGATTGTTTTTTCGAATTTGGGCGGAAGACCCGCGTTGGCGCCGGCCAAGAATAAAGATTTCCGGCTTCTCGTGAAGGCGCGTGCCGATGACATCGTGCAACGTTGGGTGGATTTCTTCGTGCTGAAGAAGCACATTTCGCCGGAAATCATCACGCATAAATTCAAATGAAGACGACCGCTGAAAACTATCTTGAAATCGTGAAGGCGGATTACGAAGCCGGTTACAAGCTGCGGCTGTCGTTCAGCGACGGCGTTGATCGAATCGTTGACTTCGAGCCGTTCTTGCGCAAAGCCGGAAACCCGGACATCACGAAATACAGGCAATTGACGAAATTCAAATCTTTCCGTCTTCATCATGGCGACTTGATGTGGGGCGATTACGAAATGATCTTTCCTCTGGCCGATCTTCACCGCGGAGAAATCGAATGAGTGCAAAACGAATCGAAATTTATGACACAACTCTGCGCGATGGCGCGCAGGGCGAGGGCATTTCCTTTTCCAGTACAGGCAAGATCAAGGTCGCGAAACGGCTCGACGAATTCGGTGTGGATTACATCGAGGGTGGCTACGCCGCGTCGAATCCGAAGGACATGGAATTCTTCCACGCGATCAAAAAAGAAAAGCTGAAGCACGCAAAGATCGCGGCGTTTGGCAGCACGCGCCGCGCGAATATTTCCTGCTCCGAAGATGTCGGAACGAAGGCGCTTCTCGAAGCGGACACGCCGGTCTGCACGATCTTCGGCAAGTCGTGGCGGTTGCACGTTCACGAAGTTTTACGCACGACCGAGGACGAAAACCGCGCGATGATCGCGGACACGGTCAGGCATCTGAAAAAACACGGCAAAGAAGTCATCTACGACGCGGAACATTTTTTTGATGGTTTCAAAGACAGCCGCGAACACGCGCTTTCAACGCTGAAGGCCGCGTTCGATGCGGGCGCGCATCGCCTTGTTTTATGCGACACGAACGGCGGATCGCTGCCGTCATTCATCGCGGGCGTGACGAAGGAAGTCGTCGCGATGTTCGGCGATTGTGTCGGCATCCACACGCATAATGACGCGGAGCTCGGCGTCGCGAATTCGCTCGAAGCGATCGCTGCGGGCGCGTGCCACGTTCAGGGAACGATCAATGGTTTTGGTGAACGCGTGGGCAATGCGAATCTCTGTTCCGTGATTCCGAACATTGCGCTAAAAATGGGCCTGACGGTCTTGCAGCCGCACAGCCTGAACCAACTGCGCGATGTCTCGCTGCTGGTGAACGAACTCGCCAATCAGCGGCCCAGTTCGAAGCAGGCCTTCGTTGGCACGAGTGCGTTTGCGCACAAAGCCGGGATGCACGTTGACGGTGTCCGTAAAATCGCCAGCAGCTTCGAACACATCGATCCGGCCAGCGTCGGCAACGAACGGCGAATCCTCGTCTCGGAACTCTCCGGCACGAGCAACGTCTTTCTGAAGGTGATCGAGATGGGCCTGAACCTCGACAAGAACGCGCCCGAAGTGAAAGAGATTCTGCACGAACTCGAGCGCATGGAAAAACGCGGCTACGAATTCGAAGCCGCCGAAGGCTCATTCAAGTTGCTGATCCAAAAAGTGCTCAAACGCCACAAGCCGTTCTTCAAACTCGAAGGCTTCCGCGTGATCGTCGGCAAGCACAAGCACGATGACACAACCGTTTCCGAGGCGACCGTGAAACTGATCGTCAACGGGGAGACCACGCTGACGGTGGGCGAAGGCGACGGACCGGTGGATGCCCTCAACGCCGCCCTCCGCGCGTCGCTTGTGAAGTTTTATCCGACGATCAAGGACGTTCATCTCGTGGACTACAACGTGCGCATCCTCGATCCGCAGGAAGCCACCGCCGCGAAGACGCGCGTGCTCATCGAATCCACCGACGGCCATCAGTCGTGGGGGACTGTCGGTGTCTCGACAAACCTCATCGAAGCATCGTGGGAGGCGCTCGTTGACAGCGTCGAGTACAAGCTGTTTCTGGAAGAATCAAGATCCGCAAAGTGACGATTGGTGCATCCCATGTCTGAACTGCCGAAGAACTATGACCCGAAAGCCATCGAAGAAAAATGGCTCCAGCGCTGGCTGGATGAGAAGACGTATCACGTGACGCCGGAGAGCGGTGGCGAGCCGTACACGATCGTCATTCCGCCACCGAACGTCACCGGCATTTTGCACATGGGCCACGCGTTGAATAACACGATTCAGGACGTGTTGATCCGCTGGCAGCGGATGAAGGGGAAGAATTCGCTGTGGGTCCCCGGAACGGATCACGCCGGAATCGCGACGCAGAACGTGGTGGAGCGGGCGCTGAAGAAGGAAGGCAAGCGACGTCAGGATCTCGGCCGCGAGGAATTCGTGAAGCGCGTGTGGGCGTGGAAAGAGGATTACGGCAACACGATCGTGAAGCAGCTCAAGCGCCTCGGCACGTCGTGCGATTGGGAGCGCGAACGCTTCACGATGGACGAAGGCCTGAGCAACGCCGTCACGGAAACATTCATCCGGCTTTACAACAAGGGTCTGATTTATCGCGGCGAGTACATCATCAACTGGTGCCCGCGCTGCCAGACCGCGCTGTCCGACGAAGAATCCGAACATCGCGAGATGAACGGACATCTTTATCACCTGCGCTATCCGGTGAAAGGCGAACCGGGACGGTTCGTTGTCGTCGCGACGACGCGGCCGGAAACGTTCCTCGGCGACACCGCAGTGGCCGTGAATCCGAAGGACGAACGCTATTCATCGCTGATCGGAAAGATGCTTGTGCTGCCGGTGCTGAATCGCGAAATCCCCGTGATTGCCGACGATTTCGTTGATCCGAAATTCGGCACGGGCTGCGTGAAGGTCACGCCCGCGCATGATCCGAACGATTTCCAGATGGGCCTGCGTCATTCGCTGCCGATGATCACGGTGATGACCGGCGACGGGCACATGAACGAGAATGCCGGGCCGTATCAGGGCCTCGAACGTTTCGCGTGCCGCAAGAAGATCATGGAAGACCTCGAAGCGGCCGGTCTCGTCGAGAAGGTGGAAGATCATCACCACGCCATCGGTCACTGCTACCGCTGTTCGCAAGTCGTCGAGCCGCGGTTGTCGCTTCAGTGGTTCGTGAAAATGAAGCCTCTGGCGGAGCCCTGCATCAAGGCGTTCAAAGACGGCAAGATCGAATTCATTCCCGATCACTGGAACAAGACGTATCTGCACTGGATGGAGAATATCCGCGACTGGTGCATCTCACGCCAGCTTTGGTGGGGCCACCAGATTCCCGTTTTCTATTGCGACGCCTGCGGACATCAGTGGGCCGCGAAGGGCAAGCCGGCGAAATGCGAGAAGTGCGGCAGTGGAAATATCCGCCAGGATCCCGATGTGCTCGACACGTGGGCGTCGTCGTGGCTCTGGCCATTCAGCGTCTTCGGCTGGCCAGAGAAAACCGAGGACCTGAAATTCTACTATCCGACCAACACGCTCGTGACCGCCTCGGAAATTATTTTCTTCTGGGTCGCGCGCATGATCATGGCCGGCTGCGAATTCATGGGCGAAGTCCCGTTCAATAAAATCTACATCCACGGCACCGTCCGCGATGACCAGGGCCGCAAGATGTCGAAGAGCCTCGGCAACTCGATTGATCCGCTCGACATCATCGCCGACTACAGCGCCGACGCGCTGCGCTTCAGCTTGATGATGCTCACCGCGACGGGACAGGACGTGTACATCTCGAAAGAGAAGTTCGAACTCGGCCGCAACTTCGGCACGAAGATCTGGAACGCCGCGCGATTTATCCAGATGCACAAGGTCGCCGAGCCGGTTGACGTCCGCGCCATCCGCCTGAACCCGCAAATCTGGAGTCCGTTTGACTGGCACATCATCGGCAAGGTCGAGGACGCGTGGAAGGCGTGCGAGGACTGCCTCGAGCGCTGCCGGTTCAACGACTACGCCCACGTGATGTACGAATTCTTCTGGCACGAGTACTGCGACCGTTATCGCGAATATGCCAAGATAATCTTGAGCAGCACCAACGAGACGCAACGCAGTGAAGTCCTCAAAATCATGCACTACGTCTTCGACCGCGCGCTCCGCCTGCTGCACCCGCTCATGCCCTATCTCACCGAAGAACTGTGGCACGGCATTGGCTACGGCCCCGACAGCGAGAACATCGCCTTCGCCGCGTGGCCCGACGCCAGCCAGAGCCAGCTCCGCAACCTCGCGCAGCCGCACATGGACTACGTGGACGCGAAGCACGAAATCATCGGCTGCGGCCGCAAGCTCCGCGCCGACTTCGAAATCGCCCCGTCACAGAAAGTGGACATCATCATCAAGCCGCACAACGAGGACGAAGCGAACGCGCTCCGCGCCGACGCGCGCGCCATCGCGATGATGCTCAAGGCCCAGAACCTCACGATTGATCCCCGCGTTCGTTCCCGCACAGGCGATGCCCAGCTCCCTCGGCAAACTCGGCACGATCTACATGGGCCTCGGCGCCGACGTGGACGCGAAAGCCGAAATCGCCAAGATGCAGAAACAGATCGAACAGCTCGACGGAGCCCTCCGCGGCATCGCCGCAAAACTCGGCAACCCGAACTTCATGCAGCGCGCCAAGCCCGAAGTCATCGAAGCCGAAAAAGCCCGCAACGCCGAATACACCGAGAAGCGCGACAAGCTCGCCAAGATCATCGCATCGCTCGGAGGATGAAATGCGCGCTGCGATGAAAACTGCGCCGCAAAAATAGAAAGAAATCGAGGACATGGGCAAGATCCGCAGGGGGGGATCACATCTTTGAATGGTGGATTGGCGATCATCCGCCGCGTCATGTTCATGTTTCTGACCGCAACGGAAATCTGCTCGGTCGTATCGCGCTCGAAACAATGCTGCCGCTCGACGATTGGAAGCCGCCGCGAAAAGTGGTAGAGATCATCCGTCAGTTGAAAGACGAAGGCAGACTATGAAAGTTCTAAATCCGCTCAAAGCACCGTTCGGAAAGGCGAGATTCTCGCGCGTCAGGGATGTCTGCTACCGCCAGTGGGAGGACGCCTTCGAAGTTGAATTTGACGACGGCCTCGCCTTCCTTGAGCCGCATGGAACGATTCGCGCCGCAAACAAGATAGCGCCTGAAGCGGTCGTCGAGCGCGTCGAGCGGGACGACGAACTGCGCCACGGCTTCTTCGTTCACTACAACAACGGACAGACCGCCGAAGTGTCGTGGGCCTTCATCCGCGAACTGCCGCCGGGAAAATCCGCCGCGTACGAACTTCGCGAAACTGGAAAACTGATTGCCCGCGAAAGCGCTCCAAAATATGGCCGGACAAAACCCGAAGGCGGGAAACGTTGAAGTGATGACGAAACCTGAAGTCATCGAAGCCGAAAAGGCGCGCAACGTGGAATACACCGAGAAGCGCGACAAGCTCACCAAGATCATCGCATCGCTCGGCGGGTGATTTCCAATCATTGAAACAATCGCGACCGGAAATTTCCAATCAATGGAGATTACGGCGCGGCCTGCGCTCAACACGCGGCTGTTGATCATCCGCCGAGAATTGCCTAGATTCCGCTCGTCGCAATCACGCGACAAACACGGGAGTGAACAAAATGAAAACGATGATGAAGTTCGCAGCCATGATCGCAGCCCTCGGGATGCTGGCCGCATGCGGGGGTTCCAAGCAGGCCGAAAACCAGAAGAAGATTGACGATGCCACCAAGGCCGCCACCGAAGCCGCCGCCAAGGCTGCCGATGCCACCAAGGTTGCGACCCAGCAGGCCGCCGATGCCGTGAAGTCAACCGGCGACGCCGCCGCTGCCGCTGCCCAGCAGGCCGCCGACGCTGCAAAGAAAGCCGCCGAAACACCCAAGTAATAAACCGGCTGTGCTGAAAGCAAAAACGGACCACACCATCGTGTGGTCCGTTTTTCTTTTGGACAACCTGCCTCGCGTAACGCGACAATTTCAACAGGAGATCGGGCGTCTTATAGTACTTCCTTGATCAGCGTGATGAGCATTTTCGGTTCAAAGAAGCCGACCTGCGTCTGGAAAATATGTATGCAATTCAATAATGTGAGTTCTCTCGGCAATTCTTCCTGATTAAAGAAGAATGGGTCAGGACGTTCGTCTCTTCGTTGACACATCGGATTATGCTCCACGTGAAGTGTCTTCCATCTGCCATAAAGATCATGAACATCATCGGCAACTAAGAGCAGATTGAAGCCGCGACCACTTTTGACCCTCGCGTGGCCCCAAGCCCTGATCGGTCTTCCCTGTAGCTGGCAACCATCTCCGCAGATACTAACTAAAACGTTCACCGCTCCGCTGGGACCGCCGATGAATACAGAGCAATCATTGTGACTCCTGAAAGATAGCTTTGAATTGTCGGAGCCCTTGTTGAAAGCGTTGACAATTTCTTCGGCTGCATTTGCTATATCCCGAAAGCAGTGGCTCAAAAGATCACCCTGTTCCTTCCATTTACGCTTTTCTTCTTCTTGCGCAATCCGTGCCTTTTCGAGAGCCAGCCGACTTGATTCGGATTTCCCCAAGAGTCTTTGGATGTCCAGTGCTTGGGCATTCGGCGGAGTTGTTGTATCAATTCGTGCGAGCACTTCATCCCAATTGCCGTATCTATCGGCGGGACGCTTAGACATCATCTTTAGGATCATCTGGCTCAGGCCAATGGATAATGATTTGTTATAGGCGCGCGGATCAGCTGGTACCGATGTTAAGTGGGCCTGTTTCCAAACATCGACGATGTTGCCTGGGGTCTTGGGATCATACGGATGACGCGTCGTTGCTAACTCGTAGAAAACGATCCCCATGGAATACATATCCATCGTTACAAGATTCGCCTCCAAGTGCCATGCTTCTGGTGCACAATAGCGAATGTGATTTATGCCTTTGAAAGTCGAAGAACGCGTACCAGCGCCCATAACCTTTGCCAGACCGAAGTCAGCAATCTTGAGAACGCCTCCAGAGATTAGAATGTTGTCTGGCTTGATGTCTCGATGTACTAATCGTGCGTTGATGGCTTTCATGCCAGACGATAGAGATCGGAACATTGAACGCAATTCCTCATCAGAGAATAGTGAGTTCGCGCGCCGACGATTCGCGATCTGGTCTTGAAGCGTGCCTCCATCTGCAAAATCCATGATCATGTATGGGGGAAGATCCGGATATGTTTTCCCATCATGGAAGAAATGCACTCTGAGGGCGTTCTCATCGATGACTTGAGTAGAAAGCTGCCCTTCGTTTTGAAGGGCTGCTAATGCGCTCGCATCAAGCCATGCGGTTGAAAGCGTCTTCAAGGCAAAAACGGAAGACTTTGCATCCTTGATTTTGAAGACAACGCCAAACTGACCATTCCCACACGGTTCAAGTATTTCGTATGAAATATCGGTTGTCGCTCCGTAGATTCTGTCTCCCGGCCTCAGATCCATGTTTGACTCCTTCTAAATTCTGTTGTGAGTCCTTCTTCTACTTCGCGCCAAAAGTCCGCTCGACCCTTCCGACATTGTCGATATTGTCGCTGATTCATTTCGCGGTCTTCGGGATTGTGTCCTCACAACTGGCGATACGCTACGCGACCATTTCCGCTGCTTCAAGCAGTGTGTTCAATGCTTCTGGTGCTGGAATCCATTCCCGAACTGGAAGGCAAGCTGCTGAAACCGAACGCGACGAAACCCGCCTCGCCCGACGAAATCATCAAACAAACCGAAGCGGCGACGTGTTTGATTCTGGTTTATTGACTGGGAGCCGGGGCATCTTGCCCCGGTGTGGACAAGCTTGTCGGGGCAAGACGCCCCGACTCCATAAAGCTGCTGAAACCGAACACTGCGAAGCCCGCGTCGCCTGACGAAGTCATCAAGCAAGCCGAAACGGCGCCCCGCAAATACCGGTGCAGGCTTGTTTGATTTTGGTTTATTGATGGCGGTGGGGCGCGACGGCTCACCTCGCCGCGGACGGTTGGGCCAGCCGCCCCTACCCCGACGGGATGAGGTCATCCCGTCTCCATCAGCGGCAAGCTCGCAAGAACATCTCGTCGCTATTGAACGCGCGGGACGCTGATGCTTCCTGCGTTGCCGAGGATGCCGAAGACGTGCAGAAGCCAGAGGACAACGCAAACCACGACGACAATATTGAGTATCTTCTTAATCTTTCCGTCCATCGGGATGTAGGTGTTGACCAGCCAGAGCAGCACGCCCACAATGACCAACGTGACCACTAATGAGATCAGTGACATAGATCACCTCGATTTAACTGTATGTTTCGTCTTTGACGCCGGAATATAAACCGGAAATGGACGTCTGCAACGTGGTCACAGTGGCGCCGAGGCGACATGCGGACGTCCCAACCTATGCGGACCGCTCGGCGAGCGGTCCTTTCCCCGCCGGGATGAGGGCATCCCGTCTCCAAATACAGTCGTGTCATTGCGCCGGTCTTTTTGGCTTTCCTTCATTCTTCATGGCGTTCTTGCCTTCATGATCTTCGTCGGGCATTAAATCTGCGTATATTGTTTACATTTAGTCTATAATGAACGTAATGTCTGACTGGTTTAGCATTAAAGTTCGTAACTTGAATGATCAAATGCGCAACTTGAACATTCCAGTGTAATGCTTGAATATTCAAGTATGCCACTTGAATGATAAAGTGGCTGGGAAGACGCTCCAAGGGGGTGAAAGGATGCCTCGTTGGTGTGCATGGAGGCGGGTTTTGAGGGGCCAGACCGTTAAAGTTTGGAACTTTAATGTTCAAGTTGGCAACTTTGATGATCAAGTGCGGTACTTAAATGATCAAGAATGCGGCTGGTTTCTCGCTCTTGGTGACGGGAAGTTGGAAGTCTGCCGGTCGAAGGATAAAGCCAGGTGCTGGATTGAGGTGCGCGGACGGTGTCCGCGCTTGGGGTTCGACCACGACGTGTCGCGGTCGCGGAAGTGGTCACACCGTGGCTGTAATCCAAAGACTTTCCAATGATTGGAAATTCCATTCGACTAATTTTCCAACCATTGGAAACTGCATGTGTCCGAGTAAAGAAAGGGAAATGACATGCATGTTCGTTCATTTCGTCATGCGGTGAGTATGATCGTTTTTCTGTTGGTCGCGCTGGCGGGAGCCGCGTCGGTGGCGGCGGCGGCAGAGGGCGCGGCGCGCGGTACGAATGATGTGACCATCCGCCGCGATACGTGGGGCGTGCCGCATATTTTCGCGGCGACGCTCGCGGATGGCGCGTTCGGCGCCTTCTGCGACGCGGTTCCGTGAACTTCCACTTGATGGCGACAATTAGTGATGACGATTTTGTGGGACGCGGTGAAGACGGCGCGTAATTCCCGTCAGTCTGCAATTCTTCTGACCTGACAATGCGCAGGGCACAATATGTTTGACTGCCGGTCGTGCTTCCGCAGAGTGCGCGGTCCTTTCGCACGACGACGTGCAGACCAGAAAGCGTGAGAGAAAAATGATGAAGAAATATTTTGTGAGTGTGATCAGTTGGGCGGTTCTGTCGCTGTTTTGTCTGCCGCTTTGGGGTGCGCCTGTGGCTTCCACCAACGCTGCGGGCACGAACCTGATTGCCGCGACGGCCGGCGGCACCAACGCGGCGGCAAACGTGAAGTACACCACCGGCTGGGGCCAGAAGCTGAAAGAGGGCGGCAACACGGCGCTCGTCCAAATCGGCCTCTCAGTCTTCGGCGCGGGGTTCATTTTCGAACGGCTCTTCCGGCTGCGGCGCAAGTATGTGATTCCCGCGGGGCTGGCGGACCGCGCGCGGGAGCTGTGGAAGGCGGGCAAGTTCGAGGAGCTCGAAAAACTCGGCGAGGCCGAGCCGAGCACGCTGGCGCGCGTGATCTCGTTCATCGTGAAACATCGCACGTCGCCGATGCTGGAGGTTTCGGAAATCTGCGGCGATCTCGTGACGCGCGAACTGGCCGGTCACTATCAGCAGGCGTATCCGCTCGGCATCGTCGCGACGCTGGAGCCGCTGCTCGGTTTGCTGGGCATGATCCTCGGCATGATCTCCACCTTCGAGACTGTCGCGCTGGCGGGCGCGCTCGGCGACGCGACGCAACTCGCGAGCGGCATCTCCGAGGCGCTGGTCACCACGGGACTCGGACTGGCGATTGCGATTCCGTTTCTCGCGCTCTACCACGTCTTCAAGCACAAGACGAACGGCTTCGGCGCGCAGCTCGAAGAGCAGGTGACCGACCTCTTGAGCGACTGGTTGATGCGCAAGGACGCTTCGAAATAATTTCGCCAGTACTTCACGAGCCACGCCATGCGCACAAAGAAACCCGACGAAGAGCCGTTCGAGATCATGCTCATCCCGATGATTGACTGCCTGCTGGTCATCATCATCTTCTTCCTCGTCGCCACGACGCTGAAGAACCGCGCCAAGGAACTCCCGCTGGAATTGCCGGAGTCCGCCGCCGCGGTGAACATCGAGCAGCCGCCGGATCTGCTCATCATCGGCGTGAACAAGGACGGCCGGGCCTATCTCGGCTCCGGCGACCGCATCGAACAGGTGGATACCGAGCGGCTGCATCAGCGGATTCGAGAGGCGGCCCGCGTGAACCCCACCCAGCGCGTGCGGATTGATGGCGACCGCAATTCCCGCTTCGAGGACATCGTTCATATTGTTGACCTCTGCCAGTTCGAAGGCTTGCATAATGTCGGACTCCATACCCAAAAAAATCCCGGCGAACGCTGAACCCGCGTCATCGCCGAAGAGGCGCGCGGAACGGAAAGTGATCCCCATCTGGTGGATCATGTCGGCAGCGTTTCATACGCTCGTCATCGGCTGGCTGGTTTTCTTCTCACCCATCCGCGTGATCAATCTCGAACGCGTCAAGGCGGAGTTCACCGCCGGCACGGAGAAGATCCAGGAAGTGATGGATCAGGTTCGCGTGGTTCAAGCCGAGAAGTTGTCGGAGGATGTCCTGACATTGCAGGAAATCCAGCGCGAGCTTCAGGAACTCGAAGCGAGCAAGCAGCAGGAGTTCGCCAACTTCGCGGCCGAGTTCACCACCAACGCGCCGAGTCTGGCCGAACACGATCAGGCCGTCGCCGCGCAGGCGCAGGCGGAGGCGCTCGCCGCGCAAAAGGAAGCCGCGACCGCCTTGACCAAGGCGCAGCAGTCCAAGTCCAAGGATGATGTACAGGCCGCCAGCCCGCCGCAGGGAAATGCCGTGGGCGCGCAAGGCCGCGCCGACCAGCCGATGGAACGCGCGCTGCAAGATCTGGCCATGAGCGATTCAACCTTCGATGCCGCGCGCAAGGCGCAGGCCGATGCAAACGAACTTCAAGGCAAGGCCGAGAAGGCACAGCTCGATGCGAATGATATGCGCGAGAACGCGCCATGGGCGCGACAGAACGCCGAGCAGAAACAGCGTGCAGTTGCGCAGGCGCAGGACAGCATCAAGAAAGCCGAGACCGATGCAGCCACCGCCAAGGAAAATGTCGCGAAGGTTCAGGCCGATGCCGCGGCGGCGCAGAATGAAATCCAACAACTCAAGACAGAGGCTACGACGGAGCGCACCGAGGCCGACAAATTGAAAGCCGATGCCGCGCAGGCCAAGGCTGATTACGAGAAAGTCACCGGCAAGGGCGAGGACAAGAAGGCGGCGCACGAAGTCTCCACCAGGGCGCAGGACGCCGCCAGGAAAGCAGTCGTCGCCGCCAACACGGCTGAAGGCAAGATTGCCACGGCCCAAAGCAAAGCGGACTCGCTGCAGCATAAAGCCGAACGCGCGGCCGCGTCGGTCGCGAGTGCGGAGACCCGCGTTGCCACGGCTAGGGCAAAGGCGGAGCAGGCGCAGAGCGAGGCAACCCAGGCCGCAGCCAAGGCCGACGCGCAGGAAGCAAAAATGGTCCAGGTCCAGGAAGCTGCCAAGGCGTTGCAGGCCGACGCACTGGATGCCCAGACGAAGGCGCGAATCGCCCTGGCCAACGCGCGCCTGAGCGCCGCGACCAATACCCTGGCAGCCATGACGAACATGCCGCCGATCATGGTCACCGCCACGTCCCCTGCCCTGCCCGACGTCTCCGGTATGAATCTGGCCGATCTCTATCAAACCGCCGTCGGCACCGAGGGCGAGCTGACGGAAATCTACAAAAAGATCCGCGCCACCGAACTCGCCATGCTTCGCCAGATTCCCCTCCAGCGCGCGATGGAACTGACCGAAGTTGCCAAGGCCGTGCGACCCGACCTCAAGAAAGCGCTCCAAGCCAAGCCCGCATCCGGCGAGGATGTCCCCGCCTTGCGCGAAGCCGTCCAGACCGCCGGATCCGAAATCAACGCCATGGTCAACCTCGGCGCCTCAATGCTCATGCAGGCCAAGGGCCTCAACCGCGGCGGTTCCAAGAGCGAGGAAGGCGCCACGATTACGCTGGCGGATATCAAGGCCATGAGCGCCCAGGCCGCGACGATGGAAGGACTCGCCGCCGAGGACGAAAACCAGAACGCCAAGGACCTCTCCGGCGCAATGCAGGCGGGCGCGAAACTCGCCGGCCAGGGCGCGGCGGCCGGCGGCGGATTGAAAGGCCCCGGCCCCAAGGGCAAGGAAGGCGGAATGCCCGGTTATGGCAGCGGACCGCCGCCGATGCCGAAAAACATGAAGGCCATTCCCGGCCGAAAGATCAATTCCGCCTCGCCCTCCACCGGCTGGCTGTTCGTGGACAGCTGGTACGTCATCGGCCCATTCGACAACGCGCGCCGCGAGAACATCGAAAAGAAATTCCCGCCCGAGACCGTCGTGGACCTCAACGCCACCTACCTCGGCAAGGACAACCAGCCCATCCGTTGGGAATTTTACCAATCGCCCGAAGCCATGGTCGCCCCGCCCTTCGACCACTACAAACCCTACCTCAAGAAACACGACTACGAACTCGACTACGAAGCCCGCGGCCTCGAATACATCATCTACTACGCCTACACCGAACTGTACTTCGAGCAGGCTTGCGATCTATGGGTCGCGGTGGGCAGCGACGACTATTCCAAGATCTGGATTGAAGACCAGCTCATCTGGTCCAGCGGCAAACAGCTCAAGAGCTGGCGCGCCGACGAAGGCTTCCGCAAGATCCACTTCAAGCAGGGCATCAACCGCGTCCTCTGTCGCGTCGAGAACGGCTGGCACGGCACGCAATTCTCCCTCGTCCTCTCCCTGAAATAACCCACCCCGCCCCGCGCCCTGCGGCGCTTCCAATGGTTTGAAAAATAGAGGGGCGACACTTCCAATCATTGGAAATTAATGGAGACGGCGCGACCTGCCGGCGCACGCACGCGCGCGCCACCGCAAACCAGGACATCGCCGCTTCGCTTTCGCAGCCTTCGCCGCGTTCCCATTCACGCGGGCCGAAGCCGCGTTCTCATTTACGCGGTTCACGCCGATCATCTCCGGCGGCGCGCTCGGCTGAATTAGTGACTCCGCCCTGAAGGCCTGCCCCCGGTTGTTGACTGTTCTCGACGCATCTAAACGTCACAAACGTCCCGATCAACTCCGCGCTATATCGGTTGCCCTCAACAAACCCCTCCTTGTTGTCCGGATGCCTCTGATTGTTGGTATAGATCAGAAGCGCCCGGCCTCCGGGCAGCGGCAGAATCGTGTTGTGGCCGCTGAAGTTCGGCGATTGGTCGGTGAACATGACATTATGATGACAATGCCACGTCAGGCCATTGTCGCTGCTGGCCGCCACCCGGTTGCCCCCGCGCCCGGTGAAAGCCACGATGATCCCGTTATCCAGCAGCGTCGCCACCGGCATCACCCCCGTGGGATGCACCTCGACGGGCTCTGACCAGGTCTTCCCCTCGTCCTTGGACCGCGCCATCTTGACCGGCGGGTACTTCGGACGATGCACTGTTTCCCCGGTGCGCAAGAACTTCACCGTTCTCATGAACACCAGCAAATCACCATTGGCCGCCCTCAAGAGCCAGGGCTCTCCATAGCCGTCAATCGCCCTGTCGCCCTGCCTGTCCAATTCGATGCCATAGTTCTGGAAACTCAACTGCCCGGATTCCTGCCACGTCTTGCCACGGTCCGCCGACGTGCGCAGCTGCAGCCCATAGGAGCAGCCCTGTCCGAACGTTTGCCCCTTCAGGATCATATCCAGCCGGTCGATTTGCCCCGCGCAGAGAATCCTCCCGTCGCGCAGTTGGATCATGCTGACCCCATATTGCAGCGATGCGGGCTCCTTCCGATAAACAACCTGCCTCTCGGCCCCGGCGCTCAACGAACACACCGTCCCTTTTTCGTAATCCGACACGAAGCTGCCGTCCTCGAGACGCGCCCCCCTGCCCACGACCGTAGGCTCGGACCTCCAGCTCTTGCCACCATCCCTGGACGTGTCGGAACGCGACTTGTGCCAGCTGATCCCATGATCCGTGGACCGAAGACTGCAGACTCCCCCGTCCTCCTTGGGAGAGAGCGTATAATCCCGGAAAGACCCCCCGGAAAGCGGACAACCGAAAAGAAGATCACCATTATCCAGCCGCAGGGACTTCATGAACGGATGCATCGCGGAAATAGGCGCAGGCGTCAGGCGGATCGTCCGCTCAATCATCATCACCATCCCGCCATCCGTGATGGACTGCTCCTTGGGTGCCAGCGCCGTATTCTGAGAGTACTCCGCCTGAAGGCGCGGAGACAGGAAACCGAACAACAGGACAGACAGCATCCGCCACCGGCACCGCTGACGCACCCGGCCCGGAAGATGCCGAATGCGCAAAACCTGTGGGCACGCGGCGCGCTTCATCACCGCGCCCGACCGACGTCCATTTGCCTTGAAGATGATGGCCCGCATATCTGATCACTCATTCACTGGCGAACACCATCGCTGACATTCCCCGCCCCGACAAGTTCCAATCATTGGAGAAGGCCCTTGCCCACACTTCCAATCATTGGAAGTTTGCTGGGAGGGGCGGCATCTTGCCGCCCACGGGGGTGCATGCCCCAGCAGGCGCCGGCACGCGGCTACAGAACACAGCCATCCTCGCAACCATCGGATAACTAAACTCAACCGCCGGATCTGAGTAATCTTCTCCCCGGCTCAACACGAGGTCGGGCATGAAGAAGAGGAGGAAGTCTTCAAACAAACAGCGGCGGACCGCAAAGGCCCGTCGCACAGACCGCGACAAGCGGGGTGAAATACGCGCACCCCGCGACGATCCCCCTGCACCTCGTAACGCGGGCACTCCAGCCCGCGCTGATCCCTCCGTTCCTCCACTACAATCCCCCGGCCACCTCGCCGACTGCCAGCGACGCGCCCGCATCGTCCACGAACTCCTCCCCCAATTCCCCGGCGACAACATCGAACAGCTTGCCCGGCGCATGGGAATTGCCGCCCACACCCTCAGCCTCGACTACAAAGCCGCCACCGGAAACATCCTTGACGACGTAGTCCGCGAGAACTCCCTCCAACACGCCGCCCGCCTCCTCACCACCGGTCCCGTCGAACTCTCCATCAAACAGGTCGCCACCGCCTGCGGCTATGGCAAACAAGGCAACTTCACCCGCGCCTTCAAACGCCGCTTCCGCAAATCCCCCCGCCAATACCGCCGCACCATGTCCTAAGGCCTGAAAGGCCGGCATGAGACAGCCCGGGGCAACGCCCCGGGAAAGCCATCAAACAAATCATCCGAAGCCCTGAAAGGGCGCAATGAATGAATCCCGCCCCTACAGGGCGCGACGATGATTCGTTGGATCGGTTGACCCAGGCCGCTGGCCTGGGCTGTCACCTTGCCGGCCCTTCGGGCCTCCCTCACTTGTCCCCTCATCCTCGACTCCGATCCTCATCCACAGATCCTTCCGAATCCCGCGCCTGCGGGGACACAGAAACACATGGATTGAATAGATCGGAAACCCGCGAGTGCGGTGGCATTCAACATTCAGGCTGACTTTCGGCGAGTCTTCGAGCCGTAAAGTCCGGCCTCTGG
>CAIVKH010000326.1 GCA_903906425.1 uncultured bacterium | reverse complement strand
GTTGCGCAACTGGAGAGTGTCATCGGCCAATACATCGCGACCAACAACCAAAATCCAAGGCCGTTTGGCTGGACCCAAAAGGTCGACGAAATCCTCAACAAGGTGCGCCATTGTAAAGCTGCGTCTGTTACACAACACTAGATGCTCTTTGGCGCGCTCCACCTCCTGAGAAAACCGCGCGTGACCGCCCGCCACGATGGCGATGTGGCGGACCCTTTGCCCGTCGCAAAAACACAATCGCCAGGTCTTGTTGCTCATCTCAATTCCGATATACAACTTGCCGGTGAGGACTGTCGTCGATGTCTGCATGTTCCGATTTCCTTTCTTTGGTTAGGTCGGTTTTCGGAGCGTATGCAGACTCGCGCAGTCCTCATAGCATCTACGATGGTTCACCCCGTTGGGGTGACTGAAGGAAACGTGCGGCGAAATCTCAGCGTTTCAGAACATCGCCGTCGTTCGCGGCGCCGGCCGGTGCGGTGGCGGGGTCGCGGTCGAATTCTAGTTTCACCACCAGCACGGTGTTGGCCATTTCGTTGACGGGAAGTTTGCGCAGCCGCAGGTACGGCTTGTGGTCAATGTGCTCGCTGGGGACGAGGTCCACGGCGCATTCGACGGGGGCGCCGGTGTTCAGCAGCGTCGCTTTTTTCGGCGCGCTGGCGAAGGGCTTGAGTTTCACGCCCTCGGAGAGCGGGTCCTTGTTCAGGTGGACATAGATCGTGTTGTCGCGCCGCGTGAGCAGGACGTTGCGGTTCGCGACGAGCGATGAGCACGGCACGACGTTTTCGAACGACTCCTTCACCTTCGCGTGCCACGCGCCGATGCGCTTCAAAATCCCGGCGGAGACTTCCGGAATCTCGCCCTCGGCGGTCGGCCCGACGTTGAGCAGGTAATTCGCGTCGCGGGCGAGATAGCTGTCAATGCTGCGCATGAGGTGGCGGTCATCGTAGTAGTCGTCATCCTTGCAATAGCCCCAGCTCTCGGTGCCGACGGACTGGCACGCCTCGGTCGGCCGCGCGAATCCTGCCGCCACCGCCGCGCCGGAATCGAAGTCGCGCTCCGGCGTCCCGAAGTCGCCCTCGTCGAAGCCGCGATTGTTGATGACGGCCTTCGGCTGAAGCTGGCGGATCATCGCGTTGATGGAAGCGTCCTTGGTCTTCTCGACGTTCATGTCCCACCAGAATCCGTGAAGCTCGCCGTAGTTCGTGCAAAGCTCGCGAACCTGTGCCTTGAGGAATTCGAGGAACTTCGGATAGTCGGGATGATCCTGCGGCTGCGGCGGCAGCTCGTGATGCCGGCCCTGGTTCGGATAAAGCGGATTGTGCCAGTCGACGATCGAGAAATAGAGGCACAGCGGAAAATTCCGCTTGTGGCACGCGTCGGCGAGCTGCTTGACGATGTCTTTTCCGTACGGCGTGTTCACCGTGTTGTACGTCGTCTGCTTCGTGTCCCAGAGACAGAAGCCGTCGTGATGTTTCGTCGTCAGGCAGATGTATTTCATGCCCGCGGCCTGCGCCAGATCGAGCCACGCGTCGGGATTGAACTTCACCGGGTTCCACTGCTGCGCGAGCTTTTCGTATTCGCTGCGCGGCACGTGCCCGCGCCACTGCTCCTGCTCGTGCCACGCGTGGATCGAATAGAGGCCCCAGTGGACGAACATCCCGAAGCGCGCGTCGAAGAACCAGTCGCGCCCGTCGCCGAAGCGCTTCACCTTGCCGACGGTTTTCGCCACCGGCGTGTCCGTCTGAGCCCGCGCCGATTTCCCGACGGCCGCGACCGCCATCGAAGCCGCCACGATCTGAACAAAGTCCCGACGATTCATGATTTCTCCTTCCGAATAATTTCCGGTGTGCGCGAAACGAATAATGTTTTGCGCGGCTTCCAACAATTGGAAACTTTCGCCGCGATGGCTTCCAATGATTGGAAACTTTGCGAAGCGGCCGGGTCGCGCGGCGGAGAAAACCGTGTAAGTTCTCGCGTCGAATCGCAACTTTCATAGAGGAGACGAACATGAAGGAACTTGAAGGGAAAAAGGCGCCGGCGTTTTCGCTGCCGGGATCGGACGGAAAGAAACACAGCCTGAAAGATTATGAGGGCAGGACGGTCATCCTGTATTTTTATCCGAAGGACGACACGCCGGGCTGCACGAAGGAGGCATGCGGTTTTCGCGACAACTTTGCGGCGATGGCCGGCAAGGCCGTGGTGCTGGGCGTGAGCAAGGATTCGCTCGCATCGCACGCAAAGTTCATCGCGAAATTCAAGCTGCCGTTCGTGCTGCTGGCCGACCAAAACATGGCGGTGATGCAGTCCTACGGCGCGTGGGGCGAGAAGATGATGTACGGCAAACCGGTCGTCGGCACGATCCGTTCGACCGTGGTCATCGGGCCGGACGGCACCGTGCTGAAGCAGTGGTCGCCGGTGAAGAATGCGGAGGACCATCCCGCCGAGGTTCTGGAGTTTCTGCGGACTCTTGAATCGTAAGGCCACTCGCTGTTCCTATTCGCATCAATCGCGTTCGCCTTGCCCGGGAAATCCCACTCCGCAAGCCTCGATGGCGACGAGATCGAGGGTGAAAGAACGGGCATAAATAGGCTGTTGCAATTCCAGCGTCCGATGGCATATTTCGCGCGTCTGTTGAGAGAGATTAGCAGTCAGTGAATTGGTAGGTTGTACTTCGCCCGCTTCTGTTGGCAGGTGACGATCTGAAACCCGGACGAGCTGGGAACAGTCACGTGTAGCTCCCCCGCAGCGGAAAGAGAAAGTAAAATGGCGACAAAATTATATGTCGGTAACCTGTCGTTCGGCACCACGGAAAGCGATCTTCGCCGTCTGTTTGAATCGTGCGGAACGGTTGGAAGCTGCACACTCATCATGGACAAATTCACCGGCAAATCCCGCGGATTTGCATTCGTTGAAATGTCCTCCTCGGAAGAGGCTCAGAAGGCGATCGCAACGTTGCACGGCAAGGATTGCGACGGGCGCGCCCTCACCGTGAACGAAGCCAAGCCCCGCGAAGGCCGCCCCCGTGGCGGTGGCGGCGGCGGTGGTGGCGGATACGGCGGCGGCGGACGCCGCGATCGTTATTGATCGCAACCGGAAATTAAAATCCGATGAAATGCCACGGCCGTGCGGCCGTGGCGTTTTTCTTTTGCGCCGCGGATGCGCCTACTCC
>CAIVKH010000325.1 GCA_903906425.1 uncultured bacterium | reverse complement strand
GACCTGATGCGTGAAGCTGTGCTCGTAGCCGATCTGCAGGCCGGGCACCCACCACTTGCCCATGTACGGATGATCGCCGTCGGTGACGTGGATCGAACGCCAGCCGCGCGTGCGGCCTTCGTCGCGATGATCGAAGTACGACAGGCGGTGCAGGTCGTGGAGATCCCAAATGATCGAGGCGTGCTCGCCGTTGATTTCAAGCGTGTACAGCGCCTTGTGGCCGCGCGCATATCGGGTGGACTCGAACGTCGCGAGCGACCCATTTTTGAATCGCGCGAGGAACAGGCTTGCGTCGTCGATGCCGACTTTTTCGACTTTGCCGGTGAGCACGTGTTTGCGTTCTTTGATGAACGTTTCGGTCGTCGCGGTGACGGTTGCGATCGGGCCGTTGAGCCACATCGCGGTGTCAATGCAGTGCGCGAGCAAGTCGCCTGTGACGCCGCTGCCCGCGGCCTTCACATCGAGGCGCCAGAGTCCTGCGCCGCCTTGCGGAAGATCCGCACTGATCGTCCAGTCCTGCAAAAATTTTGCGCGGTAGTGGAAGATCTTCCCGAGCTTGCCTTCGTCGATGAACTGCTTGGCGAGCGTGACGGCGGGAACGCGGCGGTAGTTGTACCAAACCATGTTCGGGACTTTCGCCTTCTCGACCGCAGCGACCATTTTCTTCGCTTCGGCCGCGTTCATCGCAAGCGGCTTTTCGCAGAGGATCGCCTTGCCGTTCTTCGCGGCGGCGATGGCGATCTCGGCGTGGTTGATGTTCGGCGTGCAGATATCAATCACATCAATGTCATCGCGCGTGACGAGCTTCTTCCAGTCGGTTTCGATCGAGTTGTAGCCCCAGTTCGTCGCGAATTTTTTGATGTTTTCCTCGTTGCGCGCGCACGCGGCCTGCAGCACGGGAACGTACGGAAGATCGAAGAACTGGCTGACCTGTTTGTACGCGTTGGAGTGGGCGCGGCCCATGAATCCGTAGCCAACGATGCCGATGCGCATTGGTTTCTTTGCCATGATCATTTCTCCTGAATTTGTCTTGCGGCTTATGCCACCCAGCCGTGGTTTTCGCGGACCTGGATCATCGAGGCGAGGATGTTGTTCCACGTTTCCTGCTTCGCCATCACGTCGTTCGGGAACATGCAGCCGTCCCAGCAGATGTGTTTTATCTTTTTCGTCACCTTGCCGGCGTCGTCGCGCAGCCAGTAGCCAGCGTCGCGAGGGATGTTGAGCTTGCCGTTCGGGTCGGTGGCCATGCAGTGCTTGCCGGTCTTGTCGTGCGTGCCGCTGCCCCGCACCGTCGCGTCGTTTTGCGCGACATGAAAATCAATCGTCCACGGGCGGAGCGCCTTGGTCATCTTCTTCATCGCGACGTGAAACGCCTCCGGCTCCCAGTTGAACTTCGCGGGAACGATGCGGTGCTTCGGCTCGTTGTAGCCGAGGATGTAGAGCAGCGTGTGCGCCATGTCGGCCTGGAAACCGATGACTTTCGGCATCGCGGTTTCTTCGAGCAGGTCCAGCATGTTTCTCCACGAGTGCATGCCGCCCCAGCAGATTTCGCCTTCCGCGGCGAGTCGTTCGCCGTGATCTTTCGCGATCTTGCCAGCCTCGCGAAAAGTTTTCGCGATCAGCTTCGTGTTGCCTTTCGGATCTTTTTCCCAATCGGCCACGCCCGCGGCGGAGTCAATGCGGACGATGCCGTTCGGGCGCACGCCGAGCTTGCGCAGTTTCGCCGCGATGCCGCAGGCTTTGCGAACCGACGTGACCCAGTTCGCGCGCTTCGTCTCGTCGCCCATCGCGCAGCCGTCGAACCAGACCGGCGCGACGACGGAGCCGACGACGAAGCCCTTCTTGGAAATTTTCGCGGCCAGCTTCTTGATGCCGTCATCGTTGATGTCGATGTCAACATGCGGATTGTAGAGGAACAAATCCACGCCATCGAACTTGACGCCGTTGACCTCGGCCTTCGCCGTCCAGTCCAGCATCGTGTCCAGATCGATCGCCGGTTCCGCGCCGGGCGAGCCCTTGCCGACCAGACCGGGCCACATTGCATTGTGCAGTTTCGGATAATTATTGCTCATCGTCTTTTTGACTCCTTTTGACTTGAACTCATCGCGTCTCAAAACCACCGGCCTTCGTACATCCGGGACCGGCTGATTTCCACCTATATTTTCCAATCATTGGAAACTTTCGCGCGCGGATTTTCCAATCATTGGAAATTGCGCATTCGCGTGGTTCTTGCGGGGCGCAAGCGGCTCCATTTATCGTCGCGGCCTGACGGCGACGGCCCGTGCCGCAGGGAAGATTTGTGCTGAGCGATGTCGGGTATCGTGCGACTATTTCGTGGTGTTCCATGCGGTCATGTTGTCAGGTGGGGAAATTGCCACTGACGGCCCGCATCGCCGTTCCGCCCAGATGAATGATGAAATAATGGAGTCCCGAATGATTTCAACTCGACGAACTCGGTTTCGCAAATCGTCCATCCTCATGCTTGCCGGCATCTCGCTTTTTCCAATCATTGGAACTTTGCGCGCCGCAGATTTCCAATCATTGGAAGTGATCGAGCAACGAAAGATGCAAACATGAAACAGACGCTCACACTCATCACCGTCCTGCTGCTGGCTCCGCTCGTCGCGCTGCGCGCGGCTGATGCAAAGCGACCGGACATCGACACCTTGCGCGAAAGCTTCGTGACGCCGCCCAAAAGCGCCGGCACGACGACGCTCTGGTGGTTGAACGGCAAACTTTCCAAGGCGGAGATCCGCGAGCAATTGCTTCAGATGCGCGATCACGATGGCTTCGGCGGCGTCGCGCCGCTGACGCTTTTCAACATGAAGCCGCCGACAGAGCCGGCTTATCTCACCGACGAATATTTCGAGATGTATGGCTGCATCCTCGACACCGCGAAGGAACTCGGCATGACGGTCGTGTTCTACGACGACTGCGATTTCCCCTCCGGCACGGCGGGCAAACAAATGGCGGAACTTTATCCGAACGACCTGATGAAATATCTCGCGCGCTCCGTCGCGACCGTCCAGGGCCCGGCCGAGGCGGTCGTCGCAGTGCCGTCGGGTACGGTGATGAGCGTCGTCGCCAGGAATATCGAGAGCGACGAGCGGCGCGTGGTGACGGCGGAGGCGAAGTTCGACGCAGCGACGGCAGCTGGCATTGGCGGCAGCGCGGGCTTCCGGCAGCCGCCGGAAGAGGAGGGCCGCTACGAATATTTCCGCGTGCTCGACGGCGACGGCAAGGTGCTGTTCGAGGACAAATTCGACGGCAAAGAAAAAAATAGTTGGGATGCGCCGGGCGCATCTCACGTCGAGAAGGATGGCCTGCACGCGACCGGCTGCCTTTCGATGTCGGCGAAAAATTTGAAGCTGCCGACGAAATTCACCATCGAAAGCCGGCTCGCCATCGTGCGCACGGCGGCGGCGCTCGCGTTCGGCGTGAAGGATGAAAACGACCTGATCTTCTGGCAGTTCAACGCCCACTCAAAAGCGATCCGTCCGCACGTCCGGCACGGCGGCTACAAGACGCTCGAGAGCGTATCGTTTCCGTTCGAAAAAGACCGCGCCTACGACGTGCGGCTCGTCGTGGATGGTGGCAGCGTGGTGACGTGGATTGACGGCAAGCGCATCGCCGAGCACAAGGTCGAAGGCTCGACAACCGCCGCGGTACGCTGGGCCGCGCCCGCCAGCCGCTGGGAGGTGCAAGCCTTCGTCTGTGCCACGGCCCCGGCGAAGAGATTCGTGGATTATCTGGATCCGCAGGCGATGCAGAAATTCATCGCGCTGACCTACGACCGCTTCGCGCAGAAATTCCCCGCACACTTTGGTTCGACCGTCCGCATGACGTTCTACGACGACCTCTCGACCTATCATGTCCCCGACTGCCTGATGTGGACGCCCGCGTTCAACGAAAAATTCAGCGCGCGGTTCGGCCGCTCGCCGGAGGCGCTCTATCCCGCGCTGTGGGAGGACATCGGGCCCGACACCGCCGCCGCGCGTGCAAGCCTGTACAGCCTTCGCAACGAGCTGCTCGCCGAGGGTTATCCGCGCGCCGTGCAAGCATGGTGCGACAAGCACAACATGATCTGTTCCGGCCATCCGGCCGCGGCCTATCGCGCGAACCCGCTCCAGTCGGCCGGCGACACCATCCTCTGGTACAAATATCAGGGCGCGCCGCTGACCGATTACATCCACTACTTCGATCACGGCATTGATGGCTTCAAGATTCCGGCGTCGGCCGCGTACAACTTCGACCGCGAGCGGGTCGTCTGCGAAATCTACGGCAATTTCCACCAGCAGATGCCGAACGATTCGAACATGCTCTATCGCGCCGGCATGGAAATGTATGCGCGCGGCATCAACTATCTGCTGCCGCACGGCACCTGGTGGGACCCCGCCAAGATGCGCATCGTGCCGGAAATTTCGTGGCGCAATCCGGCCTATAGCGCCGAACTGCCGCGCTACAACCAGTGGGCCGCGCGCTGCGAATCGCTGCTGCGCGCCGGCCGGCACGTCTCCGACATCGGCGTGCTCTACCCGATGGACGATCTCGCCGCGCGCAATTACGTGGGCCTTCTGCCGTTCACGCACGGCAAGGACCCGATTCCGGGCAGCGACTACTATGAACTCTCGCGCCTGCTGACCGGCGAGTTGCGCCGCGACTTCACCTTCCTTCATCCCGACATCGTGGACGAGCGCTGCCGCATCGAGGATCGCGAATTCGTCCTCGCCAACACCAACAACTGGGAGCGCTATCGCGTGCTGATTTTGCCGGCGTGCCGCACCATCCGCGTCGGCAATCTCCAAAAAGCGCGCGACTTCCTCGCCGCCGGCGGCCGCGTCATTGCGACCACCTGCCTGCCGGAACAGTCCGCGGAATTCGGCCGCGACGCCGAGGTGCGGAAACTTGCGGCCGAGATGTTCGGCCCGGGCGGCAAAGGAATTCTTGTTCCGAAGCCGGACGAGAAGACGTTGCTGCAGGCGCTCGACGGACTCGGCTTCGCGCCCGATGTGCGCCTGACGAATGCGACCGATATTCCGCGCACCTACCGCTCGCTGCACAACTATGACGGCAAACTCAAGAGCGATCCCGACGCCTACGAAGGCGGCAACCGCGAACTCGCCTGCCTGCACCGCAGCGTGCCAGGCGCCGAGGTCTATTTCTTCTCCAACGCCAGCGGCATCGAAGCCTCCGCCGACGTACAGCTGCGCGGCAAGCTGCGGCTCGAATGCTGGGACCCGCACACCGGCGGCATCCGGGCCTTGGAAGCCGCGCCCGTCACGGAACACGGCGAACCGGTCACGCGCCTCAAGCTGACCATACCGCCCATTCGCAGCATCTTTGTCATCGGCTACAACACGCCCTGACCAACACCAAACGAAGCGGAAAGTCGCTCAAATTGTGTCAGGCATCCGCAACGATGGTTTGGGGGCCTTGCTGATACCTGCACACAGCCAAAAAACGTTGTTTTGGCCAGTGCTGAAATCCGCATACATCAAAAACACGTTGTTTTGGTCAGTGCTGAAATATGCATACATCAAAAACACGTTGTTTTGGTCAGTGCTGAAATATGCACACGGCAAAAATGCGTTGTTTTGGTCAGTGCTGAAATATGCACACGGCAAAAATGCGTTGTTTTGGCCGTTGACGAAATCCGCATATATCGAAACAACGTTTGTTTGGTCATAGGCAAAATCACCTGCCGGCGAAACAACACTGCTTTGTCGTTTATGGCAAGAGGGGCACTCCTGCCGTCCCCGATGCCAACGCCGTGGTGACAAGGGCGCGGTTACACCCGCGCCGGTGGCGATTCGGATCGCCAATCTTCCTTGCGCGAAAGCGCCGGCCCGTCGGAAGGGGTTACGGCGGGGTGTAACCCCCGCCCTCCATCTTTTCCAATGGTTGGAAGTTTGCGCGGGCGATGTTTTCCAATCATTGGAAAGGGGCGGCGGAGGGGAATGCAAAAAAAACGCCGCCCCGCACGGGCGGGACGGCGTTCGCTGCCGGATCAGGAGGGCAGATTATTTGCCCCAGGCTTCCACTTCGATGTAGTGGTTCATGCCATTCGCCGTGTTGCCATTGCTCCACAGGCGGATGTAGCGACCTTTGGTGCCCTTGGCGTCGATCAGCTTGCCGTAGTTGGTCTCGATGTAGGCGAAGTCTTTGCCGACGCCCTGGCCGACGGCATTGTCAACGTCGTTATTGAAGACGGTCTTGACGTCCTTGATGAAATCCTTGTCGTCGGAGATCTGGACGACGACGCCTTTGTAGGCGCGCTGCTGGAGGTGGTAGTGCCACACCAGGAGGGCGTAGATTTCGGAGGTCTTGCCGAGGTCAATCTGGACCCACTGCTTGCCGCCGGCGATTTCGACATAGGAGCCTTCCTCGGCCGATTTGTCGCCGTCGGTGATCAGGTCGAGCGAGCCGAGCAGCGGCGAGCTGTCGCTGCCAGTCACGGTCTTCTTTTCGGCCAGGTTTTTGCAGCCGGCGGGAAGATCAAATTCCCACGGCTTGGGCTGGCGCGGCGGCTCCATGTTCGGAAGCTTGATCGGCACAGGGGTGCCGACAAACATCGGTTTCGGATACTCCGTCTTCAGCGGTTCGGCCACTGCGACAGTCGCGCCAACGATGGCGGCGATCATTCCAATTGCGTAGATGCTCTTCATATTCTTTCTCCTGCTGTTCCCTTTTGGTTAGACTTCAAAATCCGCGGGGGTCATCTCGACCATCTTCTTGGCGTTGATGGCTTCGATGGCCTTGAAGATGACGACTTCGCTGTGGAAGGCTTCGTCCGCGGGGCAGTTCAGTTTGACTTTCTTCGGGTTCTTTTCCTCAAGGCTGGCCGTGAGCACCGCCTTGAAGAAGTTCTCAAGGTGGGGCTGGTGGATCAGCTTGCTGAAGGTGACCGGGATGTCGAACTCATCCGGCGGCTTGCTTTCGCGGACGTCCACTTTGACGACGTCGGTGGCGGCAGCCTTTTGTTTCAGATAGTTCTTGTTGATGAGGTCGTCCCACTGCGGGGCGCTCGGTTCGCGGAACACAGCGGTGAGGCGCGGGTTTTCCGAGATCTTCAGCGAGCCTTGCGTGCCCATGAAGTATTCGAAATAGCCGCCGCCGGCGCTGGTGGTCGTCTGAACCTGGTAGAACGCGCGGGCCGTTCCCTCGGGCAGATGGTACTCGTAAATGACCATCGCGTTGTCGAACCAGTCGCGATCCTTGTAGTAGTCGAGACCGCCGGCCGCGATGACGTTCGCGGGGGAAATGCCGAACCACCAGTTGAAGATGTCGATCTGATGGGCGCCGAGGTCGGACAGCGGGCCGCCGCCATATTTTTTGTACCAGCGCCAGTTGCGGAACTGGTGCATGTCCTCGAAGCCGTATTTCTTCAGCTGGTCCGCGGTCATCGCGAACTTCTTCGGCCAGTTCAGGTCTTCGGCCACGGCGCGGTTCCACTGCGCGTTCGCGGCGGTCATCCGTCCGCAAATCTTCGCATCGCGAATGAGGCGGTTGAGCGCGAAAATGTAGCGCGGGTTGCTGCGACGCTGATGTCCGATCTGCAGGAGCTTTCCGGTTTCCTGCATCGTCTTGACCATCGATTTTGCCCCGTCGATGGTGTTGGACATCATCTTTTCGCAGTAGACGTGGAGGCCGGCCTTGAGGCAGGCGTTGGTCACGGGCGCGTGCCAGAAATCCGGCGTGGCCACGACGACAGCCTGCAGGTCCTTTTCCTTCGCGAGCAGGTCCTCGTAGTTTTCGTACGCGTTGACCTTGACGCCCTGCTTCTCCAGATATTTCTGGCCGTAGTCGCGGGCGTATTGCCAGATGTCCACGATCGCGACGAGCTTGATCATGTCAATCTTGAGCAGCGATTCGAGCAGCACGCGGCCTTCCGCGCCGAAGCCGATCAGCGCCACGCGCAATTTGTCCGACGCCGGCGACGCGGCAGGCGCCGCCTGCGCGTTCGCGTTCAGCGCCAGACCCGCCCCCATCGCGGCGAATGCCGACGAGGCGAGGAATTCGCGCCGCGAAACGTCGCGCGCGCCATTATCAGATTTTACCACTTCTTGCATACGCACAACCGATCGTGTTTCACCAGTGTCAACGCCAGCGCAATCAGGCCCACGTGAATTCCGAGCCAGGCCACACCGTCATTCTGGTTGATGAGAATCAGGCCGACCGTCAGCATGATATAGACGAGTCCCTGAACGAACAGTGAGATGCGCGTGCCGATTCCGAGCAGCGTCGTCACGCCGAGGATGATCAGCAGCGGGCCAAGGACCGCATAGAACGGCTTGGTCATCAGGCTGGGCAGCATCGGTTCGAGATCGAACTTCGTTTTCAGCGACGCGGGAACCGCGTGGTAGTTCGTCATCGAATAGAATTTCTGCGACACTTCGACCATCGCGCCGCTCGGGTCTTCCATGCCCGTGGTCGGGTCGACCAGCGGTTTTTGAATCGACATCGTCGCCGCGTATTTCTCGAGGCCCGTCACCAGGGCACGAATGCCCAGCCAGCCGCGCAGCACCAGAAATCCAAGCGAATAGCCCCAATCGGGCGCATCACAACACTTCTTCTCATCACTCATGACATCTTCCTTCTCGTTAGACCAATTTCAATTGAACCGTCGCCTATGATAAATTCTCCGCCTCGCGTCAATCTCACACTGATTTTTCATCCTTCCCCCGATGCCGCCCATCGGTGTCCAAAAAACCACCCCCGGCATTGTTTTTTTCCAATGATTGGAAAATCCGGCCGCGCAAATTTCCAATCATTGGAAACTCCGGAACGCGCCCTCAGGGATACGAGGCGAGGCAGGCGGCGTTGTGCAACAGCAGAAAAAAGCCGCACGCCAGCAGAAAAAATTCGAGCCGCGCGCCGGCGAAGATTTTTTCCCAGCCGCGGCCGAGCCACGCCAGCAGCAGCGAGACGAGCGGCGCGGAATAGAGGAACATCTCGCCAGGGTTGAACGCCCAGAAGAAAAGGAAATAGGGCAGAAGCACTAGCGCGAAGAGTTCGAGCGATGTCCGGCGCCGCTCGCGCTGGAGCGCGAGACCGGCGAGTCCGGCCGCCCAAAGCGCCGCGACGGCCAGCGCCGCCGGCGCGCCGAGGCATTCGTGTTTCCACAAGTGCTCGATTCCGCGCAATCCGTCGGACCAGTGGCTCGGAAATGTCTGCCCGGCGATGGCGTGGACGCACTGTCCGGCGAGAATGTTGCCGGCCTGAAAGAGCGTGAGATTCGCGCTCCTGGCATAGTGATGAAATGTCGCGGCCTCGGATCCAACAAGCCCGCCCACGGCTTTGGGCGCGGAATCAGAATCGTTCATCGCTCCGGAAAAATGGCCGATGATTCGCGTGCCTGCCATGTAAATGACGAGCACGGCCGCGGCAATCAGGCTTTCGCGAAGCACCGCAAACTTTCCGCTGCACCGCCTCATGCGGACGAGCGAAACAGCATTCAGCACAAGCAGCGGCGGATTCATCAGTGCCGCAAAAGAACCGGCGGCAACCTGCAACGCGATGCCGGCCCATTTCTTCAGGCGGTCGCGCCCCAGCATCGCCAGGAGGAACAGATTCGCGGCGGTGGCGGAAAAAATGTACGTCTCGATGTGCGATGAAAACGTCCAGACCGAAAACGTGAAACCGTAAAGCACGGCGAGCATCGCCGCCGCGAGCGGCCGGGCGAACCAGCGGCGGAAAATGCGCCACGCCAGAAAAACATTGAACGCGCCGACCAGCGAAAACATCACGGCCATCGGCTCGGCACCCGGCTGGCTGAACAGCATTTTCAAAAGCAAATACAGGGGACGCGCGACCGGCTGGAAAAGCGGGTGTTTCGCCACGTCGAACGTGTATTCGCCGAGCGCGATGGGCTTGATGAAATCCGCCGGGTCGGAAAAGAAATAGTCCGCGAACGGCGCGATCTTCATCGTCGCCAGCGACTGGTGATAACCGGCGAAAAATGTCACGACCAGGGCGACGGGAAAAATCCATCGCCGGTTCGAGCCGGCAAACCACCACGCCAGCGAAGCCAGAAACATCCACGCAAACAGCGGCAGCGCCAGACGCGTGACCCGCGCAAGGGCGGGGTGGCGCGAAATGACCATGCGGCCCAGAAAATCGAAATCGCGGACTGCGAACGTGACGGTGTTGGTCGCCAGATTCAGCATCGCTCCGGAAATGACAAAGCGCGCGCCGTGGACGGAGCAGCCATTGAAGCAGTGTGGAAAGTTCGTCTTGAAATTTCCAAGTTCGCGACCGTTCACGGCGATCTTCACATCCGGCGGGTGAACCGTGCTGGAATTTTTCAGGCTCGATTCGCGCCCGATCATCACCAACTCGCAGCCATCTTCGAAGCGCGGCAGCTCAAGCGTCGCGGTATGATCGGCGCCCAGATCGAATGCCGGCAGGAAATCCATCCAATCAAACTGAACGCGGAGTGCCCGGTCCGCCTGACCTGCGGCCCGATGAAAATTCAAATCCGCCGGCGCGATCAACCGCTGCGAATTCGTGACGTGCAGGGACAGCCCCAGCACAACGACAAAGGCGACGGCAAGCGCACCTGCCGCCAATCCGTGATAGACTTTTCCTGTCGAAGCTCCCGATTCCGGTTCTTCGCCTGACAAAGAAAGTTCGTTCAATACCTTGCCCTATCCATTAGCAGATTCCGTCCTTTCCCCCTCTGATGTTATCCCGCAATTACTATCACACACTTCGCATTATTATGCAAAAAGCCGGCAGAGTGATCAGTTGAACCCGGGCGGGCAAGCAGGAAGATGTTGGCCGTCGCTATTTCTGCGGCACGAGCTTCAGATAATCCAGGCCGGCAAAGAAGCCGGACGCCGCCGGATTTTTGCCAGTGAATTCGAGCGTGAGCTTGTGCTCACCGGCGGAAAGCTCGCGAATGCCGAGTTTGATCTCACCGGATGGTGCAACCTCGTCGTTGAAACCATCGAACGGCTGGCCGAGTTTTTCGCCATCGAGCGAGAATTGCACGATGCCGTAGTCCTTGGCCTTCGTCATCGCAGCGACGATCTCGAAGCGCCCGGAAGTCTTCACCGGCAGGGCGAGTTTCAGCTTTCCGCCGTCTTGAGCATGACTCCAGAAGAGATGCCGCCCATCGCTCCACTTGCCCTTATAATGATTCATGTCCTGCGGCGATGTATCGCCGCTGGATTTCTCGATCACGCGCAGGTCCTCGCCTTCAATCGAGCCCTCGGTCTTCTGGATTTCCGGTTTCGGATAAAAACCGATGCGTTCGGAAACCGCCTGCGGCTCGTACGGATCAGAATCTCCCGCGGCCTGGTAAAAATATACGACGCAGTCGTAGAGCGTCGGTCGCGCGTTCAGGAAATACTTTTCGATGCAGCCCTCGAACTGCGACTGGAACGGAATATTGTCGGCCACATGCCAGCGGTTCACCGACAGATGCCCGCGGTTGCCGCCGTCGTTGCGCGTCTGGTTGTGCAGCGCCTGATAAAACAACGTCGCGCTCGACCACGCATAGCTGAAGTAATCCTCCGAGCCCGTGCCGATGGTGGACGGAAACTTTTCGCCATCCACGAAGAATTTCTCGTCGCCCTCGCCCCACCAGTTGCCGCGCGGATTCCACACGTTGAGCGCGACGCCGCAGAACCGGCCGCGACCGGCGGCCTTCAGCATCGTCCAATCCATATCGCGTTCCGGTTCGGCGGGCAGGAACGCATCACGATGCCACTTTGCGTGGAATCGGCCAAGTTGCGCCGTGGGCTGCGAGAGCGGCGCGTGGGCGATCTCACACGCCAGCTTCACCGGCACGCCGCCTTCGTTGATCAGCTCGATCGCGCCGCTCTTTTCGAACGGCATGTACCAATACGAATAAAATCCGTCCGCGGTCATTCCGAGCATAAGCGATTTGTAGATGTTGATTCCCGGCCCGGTCCCGAAGAAATCGCCGAGCGGCGTCCACACGCTGGCCTTGCTCTCACCGTCCCACTTCATATTCAGCGTCACCGCGCGCAGCGCCGCCTCGACATCGTCCAGCCCGTTCGTTTCGAGCTTCACCTTGAAGCTGGTAATCGCGCGGGGCCCGTCAATCTTCGCAACGCAAACCGTCTCGTGCGGCTGGACCGTGATCGTTTTCGCGATCGTCTTTTCTTTGCCTTCGGGCGGCGACGGATTATCGCCCAGCCCCGCGCCCATCTTCGCGTCCAGATCCTGCAACTCCGCAAAATACTGGCCGATGAATTTTCGCGTGAATGTTGGCACGATGGTTCCGGCCGGAAACGTCGTGTAGGTGAACTGAAAATAATTTCCCCATCCCTGATCGGCCACGATCTTGCAAGACTTCTGATACGGAATCGGAATGCGGCAGTTGAAACCGTTCGCCGCGGTCTTGTAAATCAGCGCCGGGAAACCGACGAGCCCGCCGGAGCCGAAATAATCCGCGAACGAAAGATCAATCGCCGGCTGCTCCGCGCCATCGAGAAAAATACGGACGTGGCCCTTCTCCGGCGTGGCCGACCACGTGCGCCAGATACAGCCCGGCCCGTTCATTTCCGCCATCACCTGCTTGCCATTTTCCTCGCGGATGAAACCTTTGCCGTCGCCGTTGGCGAACCAGTCCACATATTTCCCCGTCGCCTCATCGAACTTGCTTTTGCGGTCATAGCTCGACCACTGCGCGCACGTCTCGCCCTTCACCGGCAGCACCGCGAGCTGTTCGAGGTCCGTCACGCGCCGGATCAAATCAGGATACGTCAGCGCCGTCGCCGGCGGTTTCGGCGCCACCGGCGCGTTCGTCGCAAAAAAACTGAACCCCAGAAAAGCCAGAATCAGATTCACACTTCACGTTCCTTTCAAGCGCGCGCTCCTGACCACCATCGGAGTTTCCAATGATTGGAAATCCCGCGCGCGCAAAGTTCCAATCATTAGAAGATTCGCCGCGCGCATAAAAATCGCGCGTGGAAGTTTCGAACCAATGCGGCGAATTCTACGCGCGAGGAATCCATGAAATCATTTTTGTTTGCCTGTCTTTTTTTCGCCGCCGCTTCCGCCCGCGCGACCGACAACTGGCCGCAATTCCGCGGGCCGGACGGCCAGGGCCACGCCGACGAGGCGAAGCTTCCGCTCACGTGGGACCCGACGAATCACATCGCGTGGCGCACCGAGCTGCCCGGCACGGGCTGGTCATCGCCGGTCATCTGGGGCGATCAAATTTGGATGACGACCGCGACGGACAGCAATCTTTCTCTGCGGGCGCTGTGCGTTGAAAAATCCAGCGGCAAATTGCTGCATGATGTTGAAATTTTCCGGCGCGAAAAACCTATGGTCATCCAAAACAAGAACAGCCACGCCTCGCCGACGCCGGTCATCGAGGAGGGCCGCGTCTATGTGAATTTCGGAACCACCGGCACCGCCTGCCTCGACACCGGCACCGGAAAAATTTTGTGGCGCAACACCGAATTGCAGCTCGACCACATGGTCGGCCCGGGCAGCTCGCCGGCGATTTACAAGAACCTGCTCGTGATCCCCTGCGACGGCACGAACGTCCAGTACGTCGCCGCGCTCGACAAGGACACCGGAAAGATCGCGTGGAAAACTCCGCGCTCCGGCGACCTCAACTGCGCCGCCGACACCCGCAAGGCGTTTTGCGTTCCGCTGGCCGTCAACGTTGACGGGCAGGACCAGCTCATCATTCCCGGCGCGCACTGGGCCTATGCCTACGAGCCGATGACCGGAAAAGAAATCTGGAAAATCCGCATGCCCGGCTTCTCGAACACGCCGCGGCCCGTTGCCGGCCACGGTCTGGTTTATATCGACACCGGATTCATGAAGCCGGAACTCTGGGCCGTCCGCCTCGGCGGCCACGGCACGCTCGACGCCTCGCAGGTCGCGTGGAAGTGCGACAAAAAGATGCCGCTCAAACCATCGCCGCTGCTCGCCGGCGACGAACTCTATGTCGTCAGCGACAACAGCTCCGCAACGTGTCTCGACGCGAAAACCGGCACGGTCATCTGGGAGCAGCGCTTCACCGGGAACTTCTCCGCCTCGCCCATCATCGCCAGCGGGCGGATTTATTTTTGCAGCGAGGAAGGCAAAACGACCGTCGTCAAAGCCGGCCGCACTTTCGAGGCTGCCGCGACGAACGAACTTCACGAACGGATCATGGCCAGCCCCGCCGTCAGCCGCGACGCCCTTTTCATCCGCACCGACAAAGCCCTCTATCGGATCGAAGAAAAATAGAGCCCGCGCCGACCAGTCTTGCGAAGCCATGACCGGCCGTTGCGCTCCACTATGGTCAATCGAAGGCCTCCCCGCTATATTCGCTGACGAGATCATATGAGGAACTCTTCGACACTGATCACTGACGGCGAAATGGACGCGCGCGACGCTCGCCGCATCCGCCTCCTGAGTGCAAAGACCACGGAAGGGAAATGAGAAGTCAGATTTCAGATTTCAGAAGCCGGCGCTTGAAGCGCCGAATTCGCGGATGGCGGATGATCCGGCAACGGTCGAACACCCGAAATCACCACCGGAATGTCCGAATTCCAAGCCGGATGATGATTATTCGATGCCGAGAGACGATTACTCCATGCCTTGAGCTGAAAGTTACAAGGCTGGAGCTGATAAAATACTGCCCGAAAATGAAGTCTCCAAGCCGAGAGACACGATCACAATGCCTTGAGAAAGAAAATCAATATCGAGAGATGACTTCTCAATGCTCGAAGTTGATTTTCTAATGTCAAGAAATGAAGCGTCAATGCCTGGAAACGATAACTTCCTGCCGAGAAATTCTCGCTTCCGCGGCGAAAATGTCGAAATTAGGCCGTAAAATGAAGAAAGCAGGACCTGAACAGATCAATTCGAGGAGATCAAAATGAACAGCGCCCCATCGCCAACGCAGATCCAGCCGGGATTCCCGCTGCCCCACCGCGGAACCCTGATGACCGCGCTCGCGCACCCCATGCGCCTCGCGATCCTGACCGTCCTCGCCGATGGCGAAGGCTACGGCGTGCCCGATCTTGCCCCGCTCATCCACTGCTCAAACTCGAACTGCTCGAAACAAATTCAGAATCTGAAAAACGCCGGCCTGATCACCGCCGGCCGCGGCCGCCTCTACAAAATCGCCCCCGCCTACAACCCCAACCCCGGCTCCCGCACCCTCACCTTCGGCCACTGCACCCTGCACCTCGACGCGAAACCCGCCGCAGCGCCATGAACATTTCCAATCATTGGAAATCATCGCCCTGCATTTTTCCAATCATTGGAAAATCTGAATTTTGAAATTTGAAATATGAGATATGAGATATGAAATAGGAATGAGCGCCGCGCCCTTATATGGACTGCAAAACGGAACGTTCCGCTTCGCGCGCGACTCACGTCGCGCACTACAAACCAACCTCCCGATTCATTGCGGTGTTATGTTGACGGCAAAGAAGATCAGAACGGGTGGGTATTGATCATCTTTCAAGGCAATTTAGAATGATTCCCAAAAAGACCCTAGGCGGAGTGAAAGTTTTTCTGGGTAGAAGGCTCGGAATCTTTCCGCGCCATCACAAGGCTGCGATCTTTTTTAACTTCGATGAAACGCCAAACCCGAAGTTGGAGCAGGACACATTCACAGGGGATATGACTGTGCATGCTCACACTCCGTATTGCGGGAAATGCTGTGGTGGCGTTGCGACAGTTCTCTGGAAAACCCTAGATATACACTTCAAATCATCATCTGGTGCCGTGAATTTCTTCGGACATTTTGATCCTGTTAAGAAGTCAATTGCGGGGAAGATTTCACTGAATGATGCCGACGGGTTGACCTGTGAAGATTGTCCGATTGAGTTCCGAGAATGCGCTGATACGTGAAGATCATTTCCTACACTTTCTCCCATGAAAAAACCCACCATCCTCATCGTTGACGACGAAAAGAACGCGCGGGAGGGACTCGTGCGGGCGTTGCAGCGGACGTAGGACGTGCAACCTCGCGGGTTTCGTTACGCGGCGGCAAGCTCGCGTGCGTGCGTCATCTCGCGACGGTTGACGCCGCGAACATGATTCAACTCCAGCGTGACGACGGCGGCGGTGTGCCCGTCGAGGGTGACGAATTCAACTTCGTAGGCGTGCCCGTCATTGTAAACATGAACGACCGTGCCGACGTCACCGGCTTCCAAACCCTCGGCGGGAATGTTCGCTGTCAGCACCACCCGGTCGTGTTCTCTGATCGTTTTCATGTTCGCTGTGGAGCGAGATCACGCATGAACCAGTTCGCGGCGCAACAGGTCGTTAGCGAGCCGTGATGCGGGCCTGTGTTCCTTGGTCGCACGCTTGCGAAGCGCGTCAATGACATCCGCTTCGACTTCGATTTCGAAGATGCGACGTTCGAGCCGGACATCCGCTTTGACCGGTTCCATGTCGGCGAGATATTCGGTCGAATCGTGAGTGTCCCAGAATTCGCCGGCTGCTTCCGCGGTTGCAAATTCGTCGGGGAGCCTGTCTTTTTTAGATTTTATGGTTTTCATAATATCGTCTTTCCGCGTCCGTCATGTCCCGCGCCGAAATCGGCAGCGCGCCACCCGGTTTGTTGATGAAAAATACAACGAGATGGCGGCCTGCCAAAGTTTTTCCGAATGCTTCATAAACATCCTCGCCCTTCACGTGACCCCGCCGGACGCGAAGAATATGCGGTCGTCCGAAGATGACGCCCTCGACTTCATCCGTCGTGACGCCGTGTTTGACCGCGAGCTTCTCAATGAACTGCATTTTCCAAATGATGTCCCGGATCTTCAGCATCGTAAGAACCTTTGCCGACAAATAGCCGGGCCGATGCTGCGCGGGCAAGCAGAGTGTTCATCGATCAGCGGTGGTCAACGCGTGAGCGCCCCGCTATAGTCCCGGTCCGAATCGCATGAAAAAACCTTCGATATTGATTGTTGACGACGAAAAGAACGCGCGCGAGGGACTCGCGCGGGCGTTGCAGCGGGCGTATGACGTGCAGCTCGCGGATAATGGCGCGAAGGCGCTGGAGCTCGTCGGCAGCCAGCATTTCGATGTCGTGCTCAGCGACGTGCGGATGCCGGGCATGGACGGGCTTACGCTGCTGCAACGCATCCTCGCGCGCACGCCGCAGCCGGTCGTGATCATGCTCACCGCGTTCGGCTCCATCGAGCTGGCGGTCGAGGCGATGAAGCGCGGGGCGTATGACTTCATGACCAAGCCGATCAACCTCGACCGGCTCGAAATGCTCCTCCAGCGCGCGCTGCGTTCGCGCGAGGTCGAAACGGAAAACCGCGACCTGCACGAACAGCTCAACAAGAAGTTCGGCCTCGAAAGTTTCGTCGGCACGTCGCTGGCGATGCAGGAGGTTTATGACACGATCAGGCAGGTCGCGCCGTCGCGTGCGACGGTGATGATCACCGGCGAAAGCGGCACGGGCAAGGAACTCGTCGCGCATGCGATCCACCGGCTTAGCCCGCGCGCGAAGTCGCCGTTCGTCGCGGTCCACTGCGCCGCGCTGTCGGAAACGCTTTTGGAAAGCGAACTCTTTGGCCACGAGAAGGGCGCATTCACCGGCGCGGCCGAGCGGCGGCGCGGACGTTTCGAGCTGGCCGACGGCGGTACGCTGTTCCTCGACGAGATCGGCGAGATCAGCCCGGCGACGCAGGTGAAAATTCTTCGCGTGCTGGGCGAGCGCAGTTTCGAGCGCGTCGGCGGAAGCGAAACGATTGGCGTTGACGTGCGGTTGATCGCAGCGACGAACCGCGATCTCCAGCAGATGGTCGCGCAGGGAAAATTCCGCCAGGACCTTTTCTTCCGGCTCGATGTCGTGACGATCCGCCTGCCGCCGCTGCGCGAGCGCGCCGGCGATATTCCGCTTTTGATCCGGCACTACCTGGCCGAATTCGCCGCGGAGAACGCGAAGAAGATCGAAAGCGTCACGCCCGACGCGATGGAGCTGCTGACGGCCTATTCGTGGCCGGGCAACGTTCGCGAGCTGATCACCGCGGCCGAGCGGATGGTCGTGCTTGCGCGCAGCGACAAGCTCACCGTCCGCGATCTGCCGGTGAACATCCGCGAGAATACCGGCGGAGCAGCCCGCGTCACGCTGAGCCCGGTGAAGGGCGGCGCGCTGTCGATCAACGACGCCGAGCGGCAGCTCACGGTGCGCGCGCTGGAGTTGCACAAAGGCAACGTCACGAAAGCGGCCATCGAACTCGGCATCAGCCGCCGGACGCTGCACCGCAAGCTGAACGAATTTGGCCTGCGCTGACGGGTCCTACTTCGCGCCGCTGCCGGTCAGATCGCCGAGCAGGAAGATCGCGGAGGCGTACCAGGCGTTGTCCTTGTATTTGTCCGGATGCTTGTCGAAGTCATCGCGATTTTTTTCGAAGAGGATTTTTCGTTTGTCCGGCACGTCGGGTTTCAGTGTGATCGCCACGCGATGCTGTCCGGCCAGCACGGTTCCGACGTCGAGCTTCTGGATACGCGGATAAACGCAATAGCCGTCAATGCGCGTCGCGTTCTTTTCCGGATTGTCGTCAACTTTGATGCCGACGATTCCACTGTCCGGCCCCATCACGTCGTAGAGCGCGGCATAGGTTCCGTTGAAGGAGAACGTGAGCGCCGCGCCCGGTTCGCAGGCCTTCCAGACATCGCCCATGCGATTGCCGAAATTCTTCCCCATGCCTTTTGTCGAATCCAGCTTCTCCCATTTCCCCGAGAGCATGTCCTGCCGCAGCGGGATCATCTTTGCATTTTCCCAGTTGTCCGCGCGCAGCGGTGCGTCGAACTTGTGCGGCGCGGGCTTGCCCGATGCGGTGCGGATCGGCTCCATCGAGCGGACGATGGCCTGCAAATAAAGTTCGTGACCGCTCCAGATCAACGGATGCACGCCGTCTGTCGAAAAAACTATCGGCGCATCCGGTGGCGGTTTTGTCTTCGGCTCTTCGCCCTTGAAAATCACCTTGCCCTCGCGCGTGAGCTTCGCGACTTCGACGCCCATGTGGATCGTCGGAATCGCGTAGTGATCGGCGAGAATTTCCATCGCGCTGGCGGACCGCTGGAAAAACCCTTTGTCGAGCTCGGCAAGCTGATTTTGCGCGAGCGTGTACACGAAACAAATGTCGGTGTTCGGATCGGCCTTCCACGTCTGCCGCACGATGCCTTCCATTGACTGATGAATCCGCTCCGGCGAAGCGCCGCCGTCATTCACGGCGAATTCGACGAAGAGCAGATCGGGCTTGTGATCGAGAACGTCGTGCTGCACGCGGAACGCGCCGAGGTCGGAGCCGGTGCCGCCGATGGCCGCATTGATTTCGGAAAACTTCGCCGTCGGAAAATTCTTTTTGAACCACGCGAGCGATTTGACCCGCCAGCCTTCCTGCGCGGTGATGCTGCCGCCGAGATAGCCGACGCGGATTTCGCCGTCACCCTGAGCCTTCGCGAGGAAATTCGGCAGTCCGCCGCGCGCGTGGCATTCGACCGCCGGAACGTTTGTCGCGTCGTACGCGTTCGCCGCCGCGGCCATCACGAGCGCCGCGCACACAAGAATCATGGTTCGTTTCATTTCATCGCCTCGCTTGCATCGTCATGTGGATGTCGAAAATCAGCCTGTTGCATTCAGTCAGCAAGGCATCGGTGTTGACGCCGGCTGGCGCGGAATCCTTGCACTTCTCGATCGCCGCGACGCAATCGCGCAGGGAGTCCTCGATGGTTTTGAGCGTCGCAGGATTTGCGCGCGTCTGGAGAAATTGCTGATAGGAACTCATCGCCTCGTTGTATTGCATCGCGATCTGTTTGTAGGCGACGGCGTCCCACGGCGCAACGGGCTTGCGCGGCTGCGCGCTCGTCGCGGCAGGCTCGCCCGCGGGCGCGCCGGAAATTTTGCCGCCCGCCGCCGACGCGAGCATCCACTGTTCTTCCACCGGCACGATCAGCCGCGAATTTTCGAGCTGACCGACAAATTTCCGCTTCGGCTGCGCCGGATCGAAAATCCACTTGCCGTCCTTCACGAACTTGTAGCCGTAAACACCCGCGGGCAGCCGCGCGTTGACCCACCAGTCGCCGGCGGCCGATTTTTTCATCATCAGCGCGTTCGTGCTCCAGTCGTTGAACTCGCCCGTCACCGCGACCGCATTTGCATCCGGCGCGTGCAGCGTGAACGACACCGGATACAACTCCAGCGCCCGCGCCGCGGTCATCGCGCACGACAAACAAAAGAGCCAGCCGAGAAATTTATTCATGCTCATTGGAGAGAATTTTGCGCGCAGGATGTCCGGTTCGGGATTCCCCGCGCGCCAAAAGGGCGAAATGGATACACGACACATCGGCGCGTTTCAAGCGGGGTTCGAAGATTACGCACTTCCATTTCCAGCCCCTGCCAATCCCGCCCGCCGCGGCTCCCGGGGCGGGTACGGCCGGTCAGACCGGAACTTCCAATGATTGGAAAAAACGGCGGCGCAAATTTCCAGTCATTGGAACCCACCGGGCGCGGCGCGCGGGGCGCCGGCTCACGGCGGGCTGGCGTTGTAGAAACGGTTGGCCGGCTGCGGCACGGCGGGGTCGGTGAAGTTGAAGCTGCCGGCCGCGTCCGCAGGCATGTTCGTGAGGATCTGCCACTCGTTGGTCATCAGATTGTCGGTGAAACGGATCGTGTAGGTGCCGTTGGAAACGCCGGAGAAGCCGATGCGGAAATGGCCGTTGGAGAAGCCGGGCGGCACGACGACCAGCGGCGTGTGATTCGTCATCACGGTGACGTTGACCAGGCCGGTGGCGAAGCCGCCGCGCGAGTCGCTGAGCACGTAGGCGAAGCTGTCGCCGCCGGCAAAGTCGATGGGCGGATAGTATGTGATGACAATGTTCGTGAAGGTCACGAACGCCGCGCCGGCGCTCGAAAGGCCCACCACGTCGCCGTCCGGGTCGCTTGCGGCAACCAGGATGTTCGACGCGCCGATCTCGAGGGGCGTGTTTTGCATCGTGCCGAAAAGCACCGGCAGTCCGGCAACGGGCAGGCGGTTGATGATCAGCGTTGCGACGAGACTGGTGGCGGCACCGGCTGAATTCATCGCGATGACATCATAGTTGCCGGCGTTGGTGAGCTGCGCGTTGTTGAACACGAGCCAGGAATTGGTCTGACCGGCCATCGGCGCGCCGCCCTTGCGCCACTGATAGACCGGGCTCGTTCCCGCTGCGAGCGCGCCGATGCTGTTGGTGCTGTTGAGCAGGTTGGTGCGCGAAATCGGGTTCAACAAGATCACCGGCGCGATGACATTGGTTGACGGCGGCGGCGCGGCGGCGGCGTTGGTGAGTTGTACGAGGATGTACAGATTCTTCGTGGTGTAATTCGGTCCATTGCCTGAGAATTTCCAGTCAGCGTTTGTGCCTGTCAGATTGCTGCCGATGCCTATGTCGGTGTTACCGGACTGTCCGCCACCCCATCGGTTGAATGCCATGAGAACCTGACCGGTGGTGCCATCGCCGATGATTGCGCTGTAGTTGTGAACCTGCATTGATCCGTACTGTCCGGCGGTCGAGTAGCTGTCGTTCCAATCGAAGTTCGTGAAACTTCCTGTAGGAATTGCCACGTTTGTGCCGACGAGGTAATCGAACGGATAGAATTCAATGTTGCCGCTGGCGCTGTTCGTGAACACGATGCTCGCGAGGCTCGACGTGACGTTGAGATTATTCACCTTTTGCTGGAAGCCCGCGCCGATGCCAAGGACGGGCACGCCGATGCGGTTGGTGTTGGTCGTGAACTGGTCCATCGAGGCATAGACCCAGTTGGTCGGCCCGGCGTTCGTGGCCAGTTCCATGCAATAGGCCACGCGGTTGAACGACTGCGTGATGAAGGGGCGCATGTCCACGTCGTACACGACGCCGGTTGCGTTGTAGTTCGGGCACGCTCCGGGCAGCGTCAGTTTGTAAGCCAGCGTGTAGTTCGTGCTTTCGGCCACGAGCATGAACGGCAGCGAGTTTGTGAAGGCCGTGAATGTGGCAACCGTGTTGTTCGAAATCAGGTTGATGTTCGGCGAGCGGTCGCGAACGTTGTTGATCGTGACGTTGTAGGTCTGGCCGGGCGTTTGCGGCGATGTCGTCAACATGATGTCGCGGTAGCTCGGCATCAGCGTCGCATTGAGAACGGAGAGACCGCCAGCAATCGCAAAATTCGTCACGGCCGCAGATGAATCGCGCAAGGGCTTGCTGAATGAGACATAGACATTCGACCACGTCGTCCCGCCGTTTGCCTTTGTAACGACCGGAACGTTGGTGTCGTTCGCAAGCTGAACGAGAACATACAGGTTCTTCGTGGTGAAGTTTGCGGCATTGGCGGCAAACGTCCAGTCGGGGTCGCCCGTGGGTCTGCTGCCGATACCGATGCTCATGTTGCCGGTTTGATTCCCGCCCCACGCGTCGAGCGCGAACAGGACGTTTGAAGCCGAGTAGTTGTGGATTTGCATGGAGCCGTGGCCGCCGGTGCCATACGTGTAGCTGATCGTGTCGTTCCAGTCGTAGCTGCCGCTGCCTGTTGGTATGAGTGTGGTCGTGGCACCAGTGTAGTCGAATGGCCAGAATTCTATGTTGCAGCCGTTGCTGAACACGCCTGTTGTGATGTTCGTCATGCTGGAATAGATGTTCGCATTCGTGATACGCTGCTGGAACCATGCGCCGACAGTCATGTCGGGAACACCGATCTTTCGTGCGTCGTTGGTGACCGGATCGAACGAAACATAAACCCAGTTGGTCGGGCCATTGTTCGTTGCAAGCTCCATGTAGTATGCGACGCGCGAGAACGAACCAATGAGTGTGCGGTTGTCGAGAACATAGGCGGTTCCGCTGACGTTCCAGTTGGGAACCGGGCCTGGAATATTGAGCGTGAGCACCGGCACGAAGTTCGTCGCCTCGGGCACATTCGCCAGAATCTGCGCGGCGACTCCCGGCACTATGATCGCAACGGATGTTCCAATCGGAATTGCGTTCGCGTTTGGCGACCGGTCGCAAATGTTGCCAACGGCGGTCAGCGTGTAGGGTGTGTTCACAGTGAGTTCGCTCACCATCAACGAGATCTGGCGGAGATTGTTGCTCATTACGGCGGCAGATACGACAATGCCGTTGTTAATGGAGAAATTTGCAGGATTGGCAGCAGAATCGGCCAGCGGTTCACTGAATGTCACGAGGGCGCGTGTGCGATCCGACGTTGCGACGGCGCTGAGAATCGAAGGAGGCGTGAAGTCCGGCACGGGCAGCACATAAACTTGCAGCACGCGCGACGTGTACACACCGGCATTGTTCACACCCGTCCAGTCGGGATTCGGATTGATGACGTTATTTCCGATGCCGATGTCGAAAATGTTGGCTGTTCCCCAGTTGTTGAATGCGAACACCACCTGGCTTGCGCCGCTATTGTGAATTTGCATCGAGCCATAGTTGCCCGCAGTCGGCTGATCGCCCCAATCAAATGTGGCCCCGCTGGCGTTCGGCACGCCCGCGTTGTTCGTCGTGACATAGGCATTCGGCCAGAACTCGATGTTACCGCCGCTCATGTTCGTTCCGCTTAGCACGCCATATACACTCGAGAAGACGCTCAGATTCGTGACGGGTTGCTGGAAGAGAGCCAGCGTATTGGTCGTCGGCACGCCAATTTTCCCGGTATCCAACGTGAACGGATCCATTGTCGCCCACACAAAACTTGGCGACACTCCGGCTTTTTGAAGTTCGAGATAATAGCCGATGCGCGTGAAGTTCGTGACGCCAAAGTGATTGTCAACCGAATACGGCGGCGTTGATGCGCTCCAGTTGCCTGTTGTCGAGACATTCAAGGAATAGACAAGTGTGTAACCGGCCGCTTCGGCGATGTTGTTGTACACACCGCTTCGGGGAGCTGACATGAAATTGTAGGACGGCCCACCGGAAAGCGGCAGACTCCCTGCCGTACGATCTTGAATCCCGCCGGTAATCGTCAGCGTGTAAAATGTCTCCGCAGCTTGCGGCGACGTCGTCAGCGTGACACGAGTCCTCGTTGTCACGTCCAGCGATGCTGCGACAATCGTCAATCCTGAGATGGTGAAGTTCGTCAGTGTGGCTGCAGTATCGGCGAGAGGTTTGCTGAATTGAATGACAACATTGCTCAAGCCGGGTTGACCGCTGATATCAATCACAACGGGCGGTAGATTGGTCGTGCTCAGCGCATAGACTTGCAAGACGCGCGCCGTGAACGTCGGCGCGTTGTTGGCAAACGTCCAGTCGGTATTCGGGATACTGCCTGGATTGTTTCCAATTCCAATATCGTCGTTGCCACCTGCGCCGCCCCAGTGATTGAAGGCCCATATGACCTGTCCCGTTGACACTCCAAGATTGGCGTCATGGTTGTGAACCTGCATCGAGCCGTAGTTGCCTCCGGTACGAACGTCACCCCAATCATAATTGTTGCTGGAGGCATTTGCGACGTTCATCGCATTGGACGCGCCATAGTTGCTGGGCCAGAATTCGACGTTGCCGCCCGACATGTTCGTTCCGCTAACGATATTTGCAACGCTGCTTATGACCGTCATGTTTGTGACCGGCTGCTGGAGAATGGCACCGCTGGTCACCGTGGGAATCCCGATGGCGTTGATATTGTTCGTGGGTGCGTCGAATGCCGTCCAAGCGAAACTCACCGGGCCGCTGTTCGTTTGAAGCTCAAGATAATAGGCCACGCGCGTAAAATTCGTAACCTGATTTCGCAGATCCACGTCGTAGAAAGCGGAGTTCGCATACTGCGCGGCCGCCGGCAGGCTGATTGAATAAACAAGCTGATAGCTGGCCGCTTCCGGCACGTTGGCCAACGCCCCGATTCCCGCAACGGTGCGGAATTGTATCGTCGAGTTCGGCGCGATTTGCAGGTAGTCGGTCGTGCGGTCCCTAAGGTTGTTGACCGTGACCGTGTAAACTGTGAACGGAAGCTGCGGTGTGGTCGCCAGCGTGATTCTTGCTTTCGAGACGGGATCGAGCACGGCGCTCAGCACCGTCACTCCGCCACTCAGTGTGAAGTTCGTCATGGCCGCGGCACTGTCATCGAGCGCTTTGTTGAATGTAACCACCACATTACTGAAGCCGAGCTGCCCGAATGCGCCTGCGATGAGCGGCGGCGAATTGGACGACGGCAGCGTGAAAACTTGCAGCACCTTTACGCTGAATCCTGTCGCGTTATACGTGTGCGTCCAGTCGGCATCAACCGTTGTCGTGTTGTTGCCCATGCCGACATCAATGTTGTTGCCACCGCCGCCCCAGTTGTTGAAGCCGAACAACACCTGGCTTGCACCGTAATTATGAAACTGCATGGAGCCGTAGGCACCGGCACCAATTGTCACCGCATCGCCCCAGTCGAATGTGTTGCTGCTCGCGTTCGGAATGTGATTGGTGTTGTTCTGACCATAACTCCACGGCCAGAATTCCATGTTGCCCGTTGCGATGCCCGCTCCCTGAACGATGTTCGTCACACTTGAAATGACGGTCATGTTCGTCACATTTTGCTGGAACAACGCGCCGCTGGCCGTGGTGGGGATGCCGATCTTCCCGGCATCGGTTGAAAATGGATCAAGCGACACCCACACAAAATTCACGGGACCGTTGCTCGGTTGTAATTCGAGGTAGTAGGCGATGCGACTGAATGTGCCCACGTTGGTGTGCGCGTCCACGTCATAGGACGCGCCATTCGCGGCATAACTGGCGACGGCCGGAATGTTCAGCGAATAAACCAGATTGTAATTCACTGCCTCCGGCACATTGTTATACACGCCATTGACGGGAAGCGCGCGGAACGTGACCGATGAATTCGGCGCAATCGGCGCAGCGCTCGCCGTGCGGTCACGCACGTTGCTGACAACGGAGGTGTACAACATGCTCGGCGTCTGCGGCGACGTGATCAACGCAACGCGCGTCTTGGTCACGGGATCGAGCGTCGCGCTTAGCACAGTCAAACCGCCAATCGAGAAATTCGTCAGCACAATCGAACCGTCATCGAGCGGCTTGCTAAACGACATCATCACGTTGCTGAACGACTGAGGAATAACGCTGATGATGGACGGCGCGACATTGGAGACGGGCAGCGCGTAAACTTGAAGCGTTTTCACAATATAATTAGTTGCGTTGGCCGCAAACGTCCAATCGGGATTGTAATTCGCGCGGGCCAAGTTCGGATCCTTTCCGATACCAACGGCCGTGGTGCCACCGGCTGCCGCACCCCAGTTGTTGAAGGCGAACAGGGTCTGACTGGCACTGTAATTATGGATCTGCATGCAGGCGTGACCACCAGCATTCGACGAGCATGAATCGCCCCAGTCGAACGCCGTATTCGACGCGCCAGGAATGTTATTGGTGTTGTTCGCCGTATAGTCCCACGGCCAGAACTCCATGTTGCCCGTCGTTATGCCGTTGCCCTGCACGATGCCCGCAACGCTCGACTGCACGGTCATGTTGCTCACGTATTGCTGGAAGATCGGGCTGCCGGATTTCGCCGGCACGCCGAGCAGCGCGGCATTTGTCGTGAACGGATCCAGCGCAACCCAGATGTAACTCGGCAGGCCCGTCGCCGTCTGCAATTCCATGTAATACGCGATGCGGCTGTACGCGCCGATGTAGTTGTGCAAATCCAGATCATAGGGCACGCCCGTCGTGTTGTACGCCGCCCCATTAGAAATGTTCAGCGAGTACACGATGCTATAATTCGTCGCATCCAGCACATTGTTGAACGCTCCATTCACCGCCGGCCCCTGGAATGTCGCCAGCGTGTTCGTCACGATGACGGCCGAGTTGCTGGACGCGCGGTCATGCACATTATTGACCACCGCCGTGTACGTCACACCGGCCGTCTGCATCGAGGTCACGAGCGTCACGGTCTGGCGCGTCACCGTATCAATCACGACATTCGAGACCGACAAACCGCCGACGGCATAGAACGTGACATCCGTCGCATCATCGGCGACAGGGATGCTGAAATTGATTTGCGCGGTCGAATAGCTCAGCCCATAAGAACTCGTGATCAGCGGAGGCGTGTTGCTGGCGAGCTTCGCAAAAACCTGCAACACTTTGACGGTGTAGGCGCTTCCGTTGTTGGCGAACGTCCAATCCGTCGTTGCTGCGTTTGTCGGATCATTACCGATGCCCAGATCGGTATTGACTCCTTTGTTCCAATCATTAAACGCGAAAATCGTCTGGCTCGCATCGTGATTGTGGACCTGCATGGAACCGTAGTTGCCGCTGGTGGACTCCTGATCTCCCCAGTCGTAATTCGCAGCGCTGGCATTCGGCACACCCGCCGCATTGACCTGCGTATAATTGCTGGGCCAAAACTCGATATTACCCCCGGTCATGTTCGTGCCATTCAGGATGCTCGGCATGCTCGACAGCACATTCATGTTCGTGATGGTCATCTGAAAATTCGCTCCGCTTCCAAACGTCGGCACCCCGATCTGCGTGATATTCGTCGTCATCGCATCGAATGAAACCCACGCATAATCCAGCGCACCGCCCGCCGGCTGCACTTCCAGGTAATACGCCACCCGCGTAAAGTTAGACGCACAGGCATGAAGATCGGTGTCATAGGTGATGCCAACCGAGTAATTCGGCGCATTCGGAATGTTCAGCGAATACACCAGCCGGTAATCCCCCGCCTCCGGCACGTTGTTATACACCCCGCGCACCGACGCGCCGTATGTCTGGAAATTCGTGATTGTGATGTCAATCATCGTCGCCGACGCCGTCCGATCCACGACCCCCGTGATGATCAATGTGTAGAATGTATGAAGCGCCATCGGCGTCGTTGTCAGTATCAGGTCGCGTTTGTTCACCGGCTCCAGCGACGCGCCCAGAATTGTCAATCCGCCATTAATGAAATAATTGTCGATGTTCGTCGCCGTCGCATCATCCACCGGCTTGCTGAACGTCACGTACACATTTGTGAACCCGGACGAAATGGACAGCCGCTTGATCTCCGGCGCATTCGTCGTCCCCTGCGGACTGATCACATTCGTAATCGCCGGGAACCAGTTCGTCGCCATCTTCACATACCCGTTCGTATTCGGATGCAGACTGTCCGGAAAATCCGACAACGGCACCGCGCTGTGCATGTCCGTAAAATAGACCTGCTTCCCCACCGCCTGATAATTCGAGACAATCCCCGGCAGCGAATTGTTGAAATTCGTCTGGATGTTCGCCTCATACGGGGCCCCCCGCCGCGTCAGACTCGCCACGATCACCTTGCAATATGGCCACCGCGTCGTCACCAACCCGATCAGTTGATTAATCCGGTTCGTCGCATTATTCACATCGTAGCCGCCGCCGAAATCATTTGTCCCGATCATGATCAGCAACACATCCGGGTCCTCCGTATTCCCGAACACCGCATTGACCATGTTCGAATAAATCTGATCAATCTTCCACCCGCTGTGCCCCTCGTGATGCGTCGGCATCGGCACATCCGTGGCCGGATTGATCGTCAGCAGCCCCACATAATCCACATTATAACCCGCATTCGTCAGGCTCAGCCACAGCGGCCGCCGGTAGCCGCCCCCCGGCCCGCCATTGCCCGGCGAACTGTAGGACGACCCATCCGTGATCGAATCGCCCACCGGCATGATCCGCACCACCGTCGGCGTCTGCGCCTGCAACGTGAAGGCTAGACAGAAAAAAAGCGCGGCGAGGACCCGCACGAAACCGGACGGCAGTTCACATGTCTTTTTCATGGGCGTGTTCCTTAGAAACAATCAGCAAAAGTGCAGTGACAATAGCAGGGCCGCGCCGGAGAAACGACGCAAAAACACCGGCCGGCGCAAAGATTTTCCAATGATTGGAAGTTTGCGCCGCGCCAGTTTCCAATCATTGGAAGCCACCGCGCGGCGCGAGCGGCGGCGCTACGGCGTGAAAAATTTCACGAAGACGGCCAGGTCCGCGCCGACCCACGGATCGCTCATGTGGCCGAACAGCGCTTTGATCGTGCGCGTCGAATTGTTCATGATCGCGTGGTGGCCCTCGACGACCACGCCGCCGTGATAATAATCGCAGCGGCTCGTGTTGAGAAAATCAATGAGCCAGCCGGCGGAGCCTTCGGCGGGTATTTCCGGATCGGCGCCGAAATATTGGATCGCGCCGCGGTGGCCGAGGATCGAATACAGCATCGTTTCGTAGCGCCACACGCTGTCGGCGAGCGCGCCGGTCGGGCCGTAGAGCGCCCACACGACCGGATCAAACTGGCTGAAGCGGGCGCGCGGAATGATGAAGTGATTGGCCGCCGCGACGATGTTGTCATCGGTCTCGATCTGGTCCGGAAAATAAATTCCGATATTCCATCGCGGCAGGTCCGGGAAAAACGGATTCGGAATCTGGAGCGTGCGGCCGATGCCCACGAATTGCTGCGGCATGATCCACTTTGCGCTGCGAACCATGATGCCGTTCACCGGCATGTCGCCGTTGCCCAGCAGCGCGATCTCGCGCCGCAAGTTATTTTGCTGCCAGGCGGGCAGGCAGTTCGGGCCGTTGTAGCCGGGCGAATTGGCGAACGCGTCGAGCACCGCGCCGCAGCCGTATTCCGGATCGGCCACGCTGCCGGCCACGATGAATTTCCACGGCACGCCGCGCGGCGAACTGCGCACGACGGTGACGGCATCGCGCACGTTCGCCGAATATTCCAGCACCCGCCGCGCAATCAGCAGGCAGCCGAACGCGACGTTCGTTCCGTAGGCCGCGCCCTGGCAGATGTCCTGCCCGACGGAAACGCCGTCAATGTTGATGCCGGTGGTCTGTCCGACAAATGAGGGCGGCGCGATGGATGCGAAGGCCCGCGCGCCCGTCGCGGTCGGCAGATGAATCATGACCGAGACATATTTCTGATAAACATCGGCGGTGTTGAACATGAAATCGCGGCCGTGAAAAGTTTCGCCGGTCGCCGTCGCCGCGCCGCCGATGACGAATTCGTTGCAGCCGAAACGCGGCGGCTTGATCGTGTCGGGCTGGATGCCGCGGATGAACACGCGGTCGCCGCGAAATTCCACCGCGGATTTCAGTTCGGGCGTTTTCTGCACCAGCGCCTTGAAACTCGCGACGGCCTTCGCGTTCGCCTTCTGATCCGGCACTCTTCCGAGCAGTTCGGCGAGAATGAAGAAGATTCCGTCCAACCCCTGATTGAGCATCAGCACGTCGTCGTAGCCGACATCCGTGTAGCCCGCCGCGCGCACGCCGTCGGCCACGCCGCGGAATTCGTCGGTGAGGCTCGCCGGCAGGATGGGCTCCGTCTGTTTCGCGTAGCCGAGTGCCGTCGAATAAATCCACTGCCAGAGCCGGTCCTCCGCCGGGCTGCCCGGTGGCGGCGAAATTCCGATTGATTCGAACTCGCTGAGCGCCACGCGCCTCATGAACAGCGTCAGCATCTCGTGCGTCGCGGCGGGCCACAGCGCGGCCGCCTGATAGCCCTGGCTGTACGGGCTGCCCCGCAGCACAAAACAATATTTCTTCAGCGCCGCCGGATGGTTCAGCCCCGTGTAATGCGCGAGAAAGCCGGTGTCTCCGTTGATGGTCACATCCCTGTCCGGCGTGAGTCCGTGCGAAATGAAGAAGGCCGAATTCGTCAGATCAATGGTCGCCTGCGCGACACCGGCTGTAAGCATGATCGCAAAAAACGCCACAAACTTTTTCATTGCCGTCCTCCACCTTTTGAAGCCGTGAAATTGTCCCGCGCTCCGACACGAATTCTTTTATCCGATCCGCCGCATCGAATCGAGCCGATTTGCGAACTTCCAATCATTGGAAAAATGCGCGATCGGAATTTCCAATCATTGGAAGTTTGCGGGCGGGTGATATTCTGCGCCGCATGAAAAGAAAAAATCTCCGATGGTTTTTCGCTGCGGCGCTCGCCGGCGCGGCGGTTCAATTTGCCGTGTCCGCTGAAAAAGATTCCGCGCCCGCGCCGGTGGTGATGCTCAAGCTCGACGATCTCGTGCGCCAAAAAGGCGACAACGTGACGGTCTCGGCGCGCTGGCAGAAACTGGTGGATTTTCTCGAAGCCGAAAAGATCCATGCATCGCTCGGCATCCTCGCCGACTCGCTCGAAGGTGACTGCCCCGCTTATTGCAACTGGATCAAGCAGCGCGTCGCGAGCGGCTGCATCGAAATCTGGGACCACGGTTACTATAGCCGCGGCATTCCCGATGCGATGAAAGTCGGAACGCGGAAGGCGGAAAATGAAGGCGGCACCGTCGAAGACCAGGCCGCGATGTTTGAGAAATCAATCGCGCTCGTGAAGGAGAAGCTCGGAGTGGACATGGCCGCATTCGGGCCGCACTCGACGCATCTCGACGGAACGACCTACGAGGCGCTGAAACAGTTTCCGCAGATCAAGGCCGTGTGGTTTTATGACGCGCCGAAGGGCGTCAAGACCGACAAGGTCGTCATCCAGCGGCTGATGAATCTCGAAGTTCCGCTCTTCGTGCCGAATCCCGACAAGGTAAAAGAAGATTTCGAAAAGAAGCGCGCCACGCTGCCGTACGTCGCCGTTCAGGGCCACCCGAATCAGTGGGACGACGCCCGTTTCGAAAATTTCAAAAAGGCGGTCCTTTATCTTCGCGGTCAAGGCTGCCGCTTCCTGACCATCTCCGAATATCTCGCATCGCAAACGGCGAAGTGACCCGGCGGCGCTCTGCAAACTTTCCAATGATTGGAAAAGACCGGCTGCGGAAATTTCCAATCATTGGAAGTTGACACTGCGATCGGGAGGCGGACACACGATGTTTCGCTGTCAGCGCATTGCCGCCATGCGCGACACAGCCAGAACGGCCATGAAGGCCAGCCACAGGGCGGCCCCGCAGAATACGCAGAGGAATCCGTTGGTGAATCCGATGAACTGCTGCTGCCGTTTCGAGAACATCTGGAAAAGTCCGATCGCAGCGCATCCCGCCGAGATGACCGAGAGACGTTCCGAAATCCACAACGGCGCAGCGGGCCAGACGGGATGCAGCGCAAGAAAAAGTATCGCGATGAAAAGACCGAGAACCGATGAGCTGACCAAGGCGGGATAGACGCGGATCGGTAAATCATCGCGCTGGCCGGCGATGAAATCGGCCATCATTTCGAGATGCCGCGATTCCGACGAATCGAAAACCAGTGTGTCCTTCAGGCTGATCGAAATCTCCGCGACCGGCGGCATCGTGGTGGCGTTGAACGTCAGCAGGCCCTCGAACGTCAGGTTGAGAAACCCCGCCATTCCATCCTTGAAGCGTGTGAATTCAATGTCGCCCGAAACCGGGGAGATTCGCAAAGTGAACCCCAGCGATCTCATCCGTTTCTCGGTCGCTTGCGACCACGACAGCATGTCGGCGGGCAGTTGGTACGAGCGGGAGATGATGGGATTCTTCACGAAAAATCTGCGCGCCGAACCGGGGTAGGCGATCAACGCGAACAACCCGGCCAGCGTCGCGTCAACAAATGCAATCGGCACGAAGATGATCCATCCCATCGTCGGCCCGCGTCCGGCAAGCAACCGGCCATGCCACACCAGCCAGCACGCAAAAGGCGTTGTGGCGGCCAGCGCGAACATCACCCACCGCTGAATCCTCTCGATACGATCTTCCAGATTTTCGCCCATCTATTCCTCGCAGAACCTTCTCAACCGGACTTCTACCCGAAGATCGCGGACATTTGGATTTTTTTGTTTTCGGTAATTTCAGCGCGCGGCGTATTCTGCGCGCCATGCCATATCCGAAATTTGACCGTACAAAAGTCCAGATGCTTCCGCTCGCGCAGCGGAAAAACAAACTCGTCTTCGAAACCATCCGCGTTTCCGCCGCCGATGAGCCGCGCGCGATTTTCGAACCGGCACAGCGCCTGATGGCGGAACTTGTGGAACGAATCGTCCGCGCGCGGAAAGCTGGTCGACCCGTGATGCTTTCGTTCGGCGCACACACTATCAAGAACGGACTCGCGCCGGTGCTCATCCGGCTCATCAACGACGGATGGCTCACGCATCTTGCCACGAACGGCGCGGGCATCATTCACGATTGGGAATTCGCGTTTCAGGGACAGAGCGGCGAAGATGTGGCGCATTACGTTTCGCGCGGGCAATTCGGCAACTGGCAGGAAACCGGATTCAACATCAACCTCGCGCTCAACGTCGGCGCATGCAACGGTCTCGGCTACGGCGAATCGCTCGGCGCATTCATCACAAACGAAGGCCTCGAAATTCCGTCGCAGGATCAGCTCCGCGACGAAGTGAAACGCGAGCTCGATTCAAATCCCGAGCGCGCCGCCGCCGCTGCCGACATGCTCGCCATCGTCAAGGAATTCAAACTGCCCGCCGGAAAATTCTCCGTGCCGCACCGTCACAAGAATTTCAGCGTGCAGGCTGCGGCGTTCGCGAAAAAAATTCCGCTCACCGGTCACCCGATGATCGGTCATGACATCATTTACAATCATCCGATGAATCGTTGCGCCTGCCTCGGCCGCGCCGCCGAGCGCGACTTCCTCACCTTCGCCGAATCCGTCAGCCGGCTGACCGACGGCGTGTACATCTCGCTCGGCTCCGCCGTCATGTCGCCGATGGTTTACGAGAAATCGCTTTCGATCACGCAGAACGTCGCGATCCAGCGCGGCGAACGGATTCAGAACCACTTCATCGTCGTCGCCGACCTCGCGAAATCATCGTGGGACTGGACGAAAGGCGAACCGCCGCAAGACAACCCGGATTACTATCTGCGCTACAACAAAACCTTCAGCCGCATGGGCGGCACGATGCGCTACGTTTCGATAGACAACCGCGACTTCCTTCTCCATTTGTTCCGCGCGCTGGCGAAGTAGCGATCAACTTTTGTACGCGTCGAGAATCTTCGCGATGATGTTGCTCGTCGAAAGTCCTTCGACGAACGGAGCGGCGACGACTTTGCCGCCGTAGACTTCGACATGTTCACGGCCGACGATATTTCCAGCGCAATCCATTCCCTTCACAAGAACGTCCGGCTTCAGTTCGCCGACGAGCGTGTCCACTTCGGTTTCGTCGAAGAGCACGACGTAATCCACGGACTCGAACGCGGCGATGAGCGCAGCGCGGTGCCGTTCGGCAACAACCGGCCGCTTGTCCCCCTTGAGCCGGCGCACCGATGCGTCGCTGTTCAATCCGACGATCAAGAAATCGCCCTGCTGCTTCGCGAAAGCCATCGTCGACGCATGGCCGGCGTGGACGATGTCGAAGCAGCCGTTTGTGAAAACGACTTTCTTTCCGGTTCTCCTCAACCGCTCGCGTTCGGCGAGCATCGCGGCGCGTGGCATGATTTTCGTTTCGGACTGGCGAAATTTCATGCGGCGGACTCTAGCGAAAAAATCCGCCGTGGCAAATGCCGCGAAGCTCCCTCCGGCACTTGGTCATCAATGACGAAATAGCCGTCGCGTTCCGGGCAAGGATCCGGAACCTTCAACGGAAGTGCTGGAACTCCGCCGCGTGAAACGAGACTACGGGCTAAGTTGCCGGGTGCCCTGGACCTGAAATGTGAGTTTGTTGCAGCGGTCGATGTATTCCTGCATGTCAAGCCCCGCTGGCGCGTGCTTCTTGCAACGTTCAAAGGTATCAACACAAACGCCCATGTTGTCCTGGATGCGCTTGAGCACCGCGGGGTTTTGCCGCGTGTTCAAAAAACTTATGTAGGCAGACTGCGCGTCGTTGTAAAGCGCGACCGCCCTGTTGAATTCCGGATCGCTCCAGCCGGCGGAATTTCTCGGTTGCTGCGATGCACCGTGGTTTTCGGCCGACACCGTAGCGGTGGCGGCTCCGCCGCCCGCGCGCGCGGCTGCGGCGAGTTTCTGGCCGACGGCAAAAAGTCTTTCGATCTCCTCTCGCGACATCGAATTTTTCCAGATGCCGAGTTCATCGAGACTGCCATCGAAGCCGCTGCCGAGAATCGGATCGCGGCCAATCGTCAGCGCGCTGCTGAATTCCACCGGTTCATGCGCGGCGACATGCTCGCAGGAGCGCAACGGCCCGCCGGGAATTCCTAGATACATCGTTGCCTTCGCCGGCTCGACCACCAGCGCGACGAACGTCCACACGCCATCAGGCGGCGCAAGTCCGGACCGCCACTCCGCAGTTGTCTGTTCGCTGCCCCACGCGTAGCTCAATTCGCTTGCCGCCCCGAAAAGCAGCCCGGCTACCGTGTCGCCACCGCGGCAGAAAACAACCGCGGCGTTTGGACTCTGCGGCCCATGTCGCTTCACCCACGCCACGATCGTCGCGGTATTCGCGGTGAAATTCAGCGGCTTCAAAACCGTGATCTGCCCGTCGCGCGAGCGGCTGAACTCCGCGGCGAGTTTGACCATTCCTTCAATGCCCGCCGTCACGCCGCCGTTGAGCCGCCCGGCATGATCGCCGCCCGATGAATCCGCCGCCGCCGCGCCGTCCGCTTCGTCGAAGTGGTAATACGCCGCCAGCGAACTCACCTTCGACGGCTTATCTTCCGGCTTCGCCACCACGCTCGGCGGCTGCTTGATCGCCGGCGCAGCCGCCTGCGCGACCGGCTTTGCTTCCGGTTGCGTCGCCTGTTCGCGTTTTTCGCTGCAGCCTGACAGCGCGAGCATTCCCGCCGCGGCGAAAGAGAATCCGGCCACTGAAAGTCTGGTTGAAAAATGTTCGGTCATATTTTCCAGTTTGGTTGAAAGTTCGCGGAAACTAGACATTCACTTCGCCGGGCGCAAGCCAGCAGCCGTAGCTACGCCCCGCCGCGTTTCGCCCGGTCAAACACGCTGCGTCGTTTGGCCGGTTCTGTACCGGATGGCGGCTTGGGCGGCGCGAATGGCTGACCTCTTGGCGCCGGCTTCTCGATCTTCGAATGCTGAGTGCCGGGCATTGATTGCTGTACGTTGATTGGCTTCATCAGCTCCGGCCGGTTTGCTTTTGCGCGGGCGATTCGCGGCATCGTCCAGCCTGTTCGCGTCAGCAGCGCCTCGACCAGAAACAGCACCAGGAAAAGCGTGAGACCGTGCGGTCGGATGTCCACGAATTCCTTTTTCCGCGGCGATTTCCAGATCGAAGAAAGTTCGACTCTTTCTTCGCCGCCGCTGCGCGCGCTGACTTGCTTTAATTCGGCCAGCCGTGCGCGATCAAATTGCCACTCGGCGGAACTGCCGCCATTCACCGGACCGAACGGCAGCGACGCATCGCCGACTTGAATCGCGCCGCGAAGCCAGCGCTCATCGTCGAGCGAAATTGTGCTGACGTAATGTCCCGGTTCAAGCCGCTGCCAGACGTGATTGAAGACTTTGTTCCCGCCGCCTTCGACCGTGACCAGTTCCGGTGCGCGTACCGCGATCTTCTCTTCCCAGCGTTTGTCGTAGAGCAATTCAACTTGCAGCACCGTTCCGACTCGCGACGTTCGTAGACCGAGACCCGGTGGTGTATCGCGGCCCATCAGCCATCGCGCCATCGTGCGGTTCAGATCGCCGTAGCCGTTCCAACCGCGGACACTGTCCGAATATTTTCCACCGAGCGGAAACGAAACCGCCGCGACGCGCCCGAGTCCGCGCTGCCAGAACGCGATGAGCGGCGCCGCGTATTCGTCGCCCGAAATCGCCGCTGCCGTCGCGCCGTCGCGGAGATAACTGAGGTTATAGCCGTCAACAGCCTTCAGCCAGTTGAGCGGACGCGCCGCGAGTTCGAGCCAGCTTGCGGTGGCTTGAAACGGCGTCGGCTCGTCAAGAAACGCGGAGCGCGAAACCGCGACAGTTTCCTGCGCGAAAATCTCCGGCAGGTTGCCGGCCTCCGCAAAGAACATGCGACCTTTGCCCCACTCCGAAATCCGCCGCAGGAATTCCGAATCGTGATCGTGATCGGTGCCCATGCCGATGACGCTGACCGTGATGTCATCCTTCGTGATCTTTTCGAGCAGCGATTTGTAATCGCCGCCTTCCTGGATCGAGTCGTTCGCGTCGGCAAACAGGATGATGTGTTTCTGTCCGCGATCGGATTTCTTCAACTGGTTCCACGCGGTGGTCAGTCCCGAATGAATGTAGATGCCGCCGCCCTGGCTTTGCACTCGGCGCGCGGCGTTGACGATTTGCGCCCGGTTATCCCCGAGCTGCGTTTGCGGAACGAGCACGTGCGGCTGCGTATCCACCGGAATCAGGCTGACCGTGTCGGAACTTCCCAGCAGTTCAATCGCGCGCGCCGCACCTTCGTCGGCAAGATCCATTTTCACGAGGCCTGATGCTCCACCTGGAACCCCGCACGACATGCTTCCCGAACGGTCGAGCACGATGGACATCGCAACCGCGAGCTTGCGGTGCTCCTGTTTGAGTTCCATTGAGACTGGAAGCAGCGGATCAACAGGCGACTGAAAATATCCGCCCGCACCGAAGCTGTATTTTCCGCCCGCCATCAGCAGTCCGCCGCCCTGGCCGCGGACATAGAAATCCAGAGCGTCGAGAAATTCGTGCGGCACGCCGTACGCCGGCACATTGTTCAACACGACGTCCTTCGTGCCGCTCAATCGCCCGACATTCAAACGCGCCGGCTCGTTTTCAACTTCAACTTCGAATCCCTGGCCGCGCAACGCCGCCCCGAGCGGATCGTTGTCGTATGCGGTCACAAGCAGCACGCGCGGCCCGCCAACGCTTTCGATCCAGCGATCCGCGTGATTATTTCCGGGGAAAGCGTCTTTCTCCGGCTGAATTCGCACCTCGTATTTATGCGCGCCGGAACTCGCGAGCCGGTCTGTGTAACGAATCGTCCCGTGTCCCTCGCGAATCTGTACGCTGCCTTTTGCAAGCCCGACGCCATCGCGCGAAACTGTGAACGGGACTGTCGCATCCGCTTCGCCTTCGATTTCCGACTCGATCAAAAACGGCTCGTCGCGCTGCACGCGAATCGGAAGATCAAGCGACGCCACGCGAAAATCCGCGGCGCCGGGATGCGTCACAAGCCGGTAATCGAGCGCAATGCCTTGTGACTGTAATCGCTCATTCGCATCGCTCAGCGGTTCCGTGCTGTAACCGTCGGTCACCGCGAGCAACCGCGTTGCACGATTTTGATCCACGCGAGCGAGCGCAAACTGGATCGCAAGATTCAGCCGCGTTTCATTCCGGCGGCCTGTGAAATCTTCCATCGTCTTTTCTTCGCGCGGCTGGACGAGATCGGCGTAATCGAGCCAGAAAATACGGTCATTCCGGCCCTTCGATTTTTCGAGCAACGCCTGAATTTCCGCCGCGCGCGGCTCAACCAAATCCGCGCACGACGCTGAGCGATCGAGAAGCACGATCACATCAAGTCCCGAACTTTGCCGGCGAAGTTGCGGACCGAGTAACAGGAACAAAACCAGCCCGAGACAAATCGCCCGCAGCGGTCGCGTCAGTTGAAGCTGACGCCAGTACCACCCCGCAAAAATCGCGAGCGGAACCAGCAGCAACCATTCGGGCGAGGTGAAGTTGATCATGGAGGATGTCCGATCCTCTTTTCGTCAACTGCATCCATGAAAGTGCTCAGGTCCCAATTCGAACAACAGCAATTCAAGAACATCATCCAGACGGCGACGCATACAATCAGCGTTATGACCGCAATTATGACGAGCCGACGCCAAGTCGTCTTTGGGGACAAGAAGGATTTCATCGCAACCGCCGTTTTGAAAATTTCCAATCATTGGAAATCAAGCGGCCGCATAATTCCAATGATTGGAAAACATCGCCATCGAACTGGAGCTGCCGAAAGTCACGAAGGGGCCTCAAGGTGACAGCCCAGGGCAACGCCCTGGGTAAAAAGCGCGAGATTATTTTCAAGCCCTGAAGGGGCGGAATGGTTTCCGGGTTTCGCCCCTTCAGGGCTTTTGATGTTTCATTCTTCGGGGACTCAGGGCGTTGCCCTGGGCTATCAAATCTCGGCCCTTCAGGCCTGATGAGCTGGACGTTCATCGCCTCCTCCGTTCCGCGACGGCCCAACCGCTCAAAAGCGTTCCCGCGAGCAACACGAGCCAGAGCGGTGTCATCATATCGCGCTGGCTGTTGCGGATCGTGAGTTCGCGGGCGCGGGCGGTGATCGTGTTCTCGGATTTCGTCAGCTTGAAGTCGGCCTCGCGCGTGTCGGCGAAATGCGACGCGCCTTCGAAAAGTTTCTTCGTGCCCTGCCGGATTTCGAAGAAGCCCGGCTCGTCGGGGGCACGAAGCGAGGCGATGCCGGGCGGTAATGGTAGGGCGCGCTGGCCCAGCGCGCCGCTCGGCGGTGTCGGCGACACCGCCCTACCTTCGACGAGTTCCACAGGTTCATCTGAAAGTTTGGCAGCAATTTCCAGCGGCTGGTGGAGTTCGACGTTCCGGGCTTCGAAGGCGATTTTCTCGGAGCGCAGAGTTTCGACGAATCGGCGGATCAGCAGGACAAATGCGGGGAGACGGTCCACGTTGGCGTGGGCAACGTCGAAATTGAAGACGAGTTGATGGGTGCGGCCGTATTCGCGGAGGAAAATCAGCGGCGTTGAACCTTGCCACAAAAGTGTGCGGTCGGAATTTGTCGCAGTGATTCCTTTCTCGTCGCGCGTGAGAAGTCCCTGCCACGTGATGCCGTTCATGAGCGGATGATGATCTGCGACGATCAAACCGGATCGGAGAGATTCGCGCGGTTTTTCGTCGAAGAGAAAAAATATGCCGTTGCGATTTTGCGGCAGCGCGGCCATGCCGACGCGGAGAAATGCGAATGTCAGATCGGGACTGCCGGTGGTGTCCTGTGTGACGGCGTCGAGGCTTCCGGCGATTTTCTCAATGAACGGCTGCGTTTCGGCGGAGGCGGAAAAAACGGCGGTGAGTTGTTTGGACTGCGGAAGGACAAGCGGCATTTCGTCGTCGAGAGCGAAGCGACCGGGATCGAGAACGAGTCTGCATTTGGCCGCGCCGCGCGGCCATTCGCCGCGAATGGCGCGGATGCCGCCGGGTTCGAGTTCGACGGTTTCGTCGGGCGTTTTGGAGTTCCCGATTTCAAGGTGGTAGCGGCGCTGCTGCGCGGATTTTCCGTAATTCATCAGCAGCGCAGACCAGACGGTTTTGTTGCTGACGACATCGACGCGCGCACCGGCGAAGCCGCAGTTCTCGATCGGTTCGCCGACAGCAAGGAGTTCCATCCCGGCGGGCAGCCCTTCGGGGCGGCGGTTGCTGACGAAAACGATGACGCCATTCTTTCGCTGCAAATCGCGGGCGAGTTGGAATGCCGGCTGGAAGTCGTGATGGCCGCTGCGCGGCTTCCACTTCGCGACGGCGTCGAGAAGTTCCCCGGCTTCGCCGCCGGAATAGACGGTGCCGCGCGCGGTGTCGGATTCGATGACGGTCCATTCGGATCGCGCGGCGGCTCCGGCGAGCTTGTTCACATCGTGCCGCAACGTGGCGTTCATTTTGTCGAGAAACGGCCGCATCGAAACGGAGCTGTCGAGGATGACGATGGCTTGCTGGACGGATTCGGATCGCAGCCACATCGGCTGGACCAGCAGCCACGTGAGCAGCAGGACGGCGAGCAACTGCAGCCAGAGCAGCGGCGAGTTGCGGATTCGCTCCCACATCCCGCCGCGCACGCTTTCGCGCGTGAGGTCTTCGATGAGGAACATCGTGCTGATTTCGACGCGGCGGGTTTTGTTCTGGAAGAAATGAATCGCGAGCACAGCGGGAATTCCCGCGAGCGCGAGCAGGCCGAGGGGATTGGCGAAGGTCAGGTCCACACTTCGGCCGCTCCTTCCGGCAGGGCGTGGGCGCGAAGGGCGACGATCAAATCAGATTCGGCGGGGACGCGGGCGAAGGTGATGCCGTAGCGGCGGGTGGCGTCGCGCCAAAGATCGAAGTGGCGTTTGTAGGCCACGTCATAGCGCTCGCGCAGGCCGATGTCCACGCGTTGGATTCGCTGCGCGAAAGTTTCGCATTCGACGAATTCGACGTTGCCGTCCCATTCGAGTTTCGCCTCGCTCGCGTCGTACGGCGCGAGCACGAGGCCGCGTCCGCGCGCGGCGGCGAGCGGCGCGATCATCGCTTCGGGTTCGCCGGGAAACAACAGATCGGAAATGCAGACGCGCATGGAGCCGGGGCGGAAGGGGACTTTTGCGAACGATGGCGCGGACAGGAGTGTCCGCGTTACGGATTTTTTCCAATCATTGGAAGTTTGCGTGTTCGTGTTTTCCAATGATTGGAAGTTTGCGGTGATCGCGCCGGATTGGATCGCGTCGGTGGTGACGATCTGGACGGTTTCGCCGCGGATGAGAAATGTGCGCAGCGATGCGGCGGCGCGGGCGGCGGATTCGACGCAGAAATAAAAAAGTTCGAGCGAGCGCGTTTGTTTTTCGGGCGAGAGGAACATCGAGGCGCTGGCGTCGAGGACGAGGTCGAGGCGCGGGGAAACTTCTTCGCGGTAAAGTTTCATGATGTAGTTGCCGGTGCGGGCGTAGGCCTGCCAGTCGATGTAGCGCGGGTCGTCGCCGGGCAGGTACGGGCGGTGGTCCTGAAAATCAATCGAGCTGCCGGTGCCGGCGCCCATCCAGTTGCCGACGGTGCCGCGCCAGGTCTGGCGGTGGAACGGCAGGCGCAGGTGCGATGCGGCCTTGCGCGCGCTCGCGCGAACTTCGCGCCACCGGTCGTTGTCAGGCCACGGTTGCATGGATCGAATCTTTCCGGTTCGCGCGGGCTGGCGCAAGTGCGACGCGTGCGAGGGCGATGAGCGACAGCGCGGCGATGGCGAGGTTGATGTGGAGATAGGCGGCGTCGGCTTTGTCGAGGGCGCAGAGCATGAAGGATGATAGCGGGAGCATTTGGAAGATCGTCGGGATCGCCGCGAGGTTGTCGGAAGTCGTGAAGAGGACGGTCATGCAGACGAGCGCGATGATGAATACGACGAAATAGTGAACGCTCGGCGCGTCCCAGATCCGAAACATGCAAAGCCACAGCAGCGCGCAGGCGGTCGTGAGTGTGGCAAAAAAATAAAGCGACCCCGGCCCGGGCAGCGGACTCACAAGTGTCATGGCGAGTACGAGCAGAGAAAATGCGGAGAGCGAAATGAAAAGGAGCTTTCGCCCGTCTACGCGCGGAAACGCGAGTGCGATGATGCGATGGAAGAATGCGGCAGCGGGCGGAACCGTGATCGGCAACGCGCAATAGACGGCAGGCAGTTTTGCGGCGCCCTGGATGCACGCGATGAGAAGCGCCAGCGAGATGAACGCGGCGATGCGGCCGTCGGTTCTCTGGTTGAATCGCGTGTCGGCGTAGCGGCAGGCGGTGAAGTGCAGCAGCGCGCCGGCGGCGAGAAAAAGCTGCGCGGGGATCAGGCCGGGCCGGCCGGACATTCCGTAAATTAGCAGGCCCAGCGGCAGCACGACGGCGATGCCGAGCGGAGAAAAAACAACGAGCAGCGCCGTGCCGATTCCGACGGCGCGCCACGGATGTTTGACGGTGGAGATCAGCAGACCGCCCGCGCAGAGAAATGCGCAGGTGCTGACGATGAGCGCGAGGATGAGCAGGTCGAGTGCGATGTTCACGCCGCCGAGGTAATAGCGCAGCACGGCATACGGCAAAATCGCGCACGCGATGAGAAATGCCTGCGACATGAGCGATATCCATTTGCCGAGGACGATCCGCCACGGCGTGAGGCGCGTGAGCAGGATGAGCGAAAAAGTATTTTGTCGGTGCTCGTTGTAGATCGCTCCGATGGAGCGGAGCGGCAGCAGAATCAGCAGCGGCGCGCCGACGCAAATCCAGAAAATGACGGTGATCGCGAGGGTGTCGCGGGATTGTTCTGCCGAAAGAACCTGGATCGCCACGCAGAGGGCAGCAAGGCCCTGCATCAGCATGAAGGCGATCGCGAAGACGCGCGATTTCATGCCCTGCCGCAGTTCCTTCACCAGAACCGGATTCAGAAAATCGCTGATGTCGGCGGCGTTCATCGGGAAGATATTTTAGTGTTTTCCAATGATTGGAAGTTGCAGGGCGAGAAATTTCCAATCATTGGAACTTTTGCTGCGGCGGTCCGGCCGCGGCGCGTTCGAGTTCGCGGATTTTGGCGAAGACCGGCCTCATGCGGATCAGCAGCAGGCTCAGGCTCAATACGCTGACGCACGCGGTGAGCGCGATCCAGTCGGCGGCTTCGCGTTGCTCGACGAGGTTCAGGATGAATGCGCACGGCGGAAAGAAGGTGAGCGGGATGAGCGAGATGCTGCTGAATTCGTCGTGAAGAATGCCGCCGACAATGGTGAGGACGATGAATGCGATTTGAAAAGCGAGGTAGCCCTTCATGACTTTTTCCGTGCGCGGTTTGAATGTCAGGACGAGCGCGAGAGGGAACAGCAGCGCGCCGGGCAGCGCGGCGAACATCGCGATTTTGTGATCGTTCAGCGCGATCCTGCCCGTGAACGCGATGAGGCTGAAAATTCCACAGAGGATGAGCGTGAAGAAAACCCCAGCCGGCCAACCTGGATAAAGCAGGGCGCCGGCGAGTCTGCCGAAAAAGCCGCGGCGGGCGAACGGAATATAAATTGACGGGATGAATCGCGGCAGTTCGCCAAGTGCGTCGGAGCACATCGGAATCACGATGACGAGGCCGGATAGCAGAAGCATGGTTTCATCCATAATGTGTGTGACGGCCAGCAGCGCGATGATTGCCACAGAGAGAAGGCGTTTCCAGATTGCGAAATTTTCCGCGGGCGGCGCGATGCGGCTCGCGCCCCATGCGATGGCGAGCAGCACGATGAGCACGGCGCGGATCAGGGCGAGAACGGACGCCCAGAAGAGATCCATGGGCGGTGTCCCGGCGAACGGCCCGCCGAGGCTGGAACGGACGGACATCGCAATAAGGCTGACCGAAAGAATGATCACGCCGACGACGACGAAGGCGCGCAGCCATAGCGAAAAGGCCGACAGGCAGACGCCGACGGCGGTCAGGACGGCGGAGCCAAGGAGCATGTAAAAAAGAACCAGCAAGTCGTCGGCGATGTTCACGCCGCCGAAATAGTAGCGGAAAATCAAATACGGCAGGGCGCCACTGGTGAGCAGCAAAGCCTGCCAGAAAAGCGCGAGCCATTTGCCGGCGACGATCCGCCACGCGCCGAGCCGCGTTAAGAAAATCAGTTCGATCGTGTTACTTTTGATTTCCTGGTTCAGCGCGCCCATCGCGCGCAGCGGCGTGATGACGATGAGCGTCGCGCCGAGGCAGAACCAGAAAAGCGTGTTGAATGATGACGCGTCATGTTCGCTGACGACCGCGGTGAGATACATCAGCACGCAAAAAACCATCAGGCCTTGCATCAGCAGAAAGGCAAACATGAAGCCCTTCGACTTGATGCCTTGCCGAAGCTCTTTGACGAGCATCGGGCTGAGGAGGTCGGATGTGAGAGCGAGGTTCATTTCATGTTTCAGGTGTCAGACCCGATTTTCGAAATTGCGTCTGGCGGCAGCGGCGGCGGTTGCGCGGCGATTCTCGCAGCGCTTCCGTTCTTCAGCATATTGACGAATGCGTCTTCGAGTTTGAGTTGTTCGCGGCGGAATTCGGTTACGGAAATTCCGTCGGTGATCAGCTTCTTCAAAATCCACGCGATCTGCTCGTCCGTGCCTTCCTCAAGTTTTATCCGTGCACCGCGCTTGGTCGCCTCGATGAGTTCGACGCCGGGATTCATCTCGACCCAGCGCACGACGGCCGCGGGATCGCTGGCGGATTCAACTACGACAACGGCGGTGCTTCCGTTGCTACGTTTCAAATGTTCAGCGGAACCGTGATGGACGAGTTTGCCCTGATCAATGAAGAGCAGCGAATCGCACATTTCCTCAAGCTCGCTGAGAATATGCGAGCTGATGAACATCGTCTTGCCCTGCTCCGCGAGCAACCGCACGAGGTGTTTGAATTCGACGCGCGCCTTCGGATCGAGGCCGGCGGCGGGTTCGTCGAGGATGAGCACGTCGGGATCGTGCAGCAGCGTGCGGCCGAGGCAAAGCCGCTGGCCCATGCCCTTCGAAAGCTTGTTCATCGGGCGCTCGGCGAGTTCCGTGAGGTCGGTGAAATCCATCACTTCCTTCACGCGGTCGCGGCGTGACGCGCCCTTGTAGCCGAAGGCCCGCGCATAGAAATCGAGATATTCGAAAACGGTCATGTAGTCATACGCGCCGTACGAATCGGGCATCCATCCGATGCGTTTACGGACTTCCATCGGCTGCTGCACGACATCATTCCCGTCGATGAATATTTCACCCGCGTCCGGCAGATCGAGCGTGACCATCATCCGCATCGTCGTAGTTTTGCCCGCGCCGTTCGCGCCGATAAAGCCGCAAACCTGCCCTCGCGGAATTTCAAACGAAAGCCCCTGTACCGCGCGCACGTCGCCGAAACTGCGAAACAAATTGCGAACCTGGACGAGTGCGTCACTCATGGCGAAGACCTGAAACCTGGGTTCCAATGATTGGAAGTTTGCGCGGCCGGAATTTCCAATGATTGGAAAAGTTCGGAATTCATTTTCCGCCCCCGATGGCCGCGACGGGGCCGAAATAGAGGAGCGCGTCCTGCTTCCATTTGATCGCAGGAAGCGTCGGGATGATCTGCTCGGTGTTGCCGGTGGCGGTCGCGAAGAAGAAGTTGTCTTGGTCGGGCTGGGCGTTGAGGCGCGCGGCCAGAACGGCGTCGGCGGTCCCGGTTTGATGCCGCCACCATTCTTTGAACTGGCTTTCGGCTGCGGATTTCATCTGCACTCGCTCGCCCTGCTTGAGATTTTCCGCGCGCCAGATTTTCCCCTTCTCGTCGCGGTAATAAATTTCTGCGAGGGTCGCTCCAATGCCGGAGATGACTGCGGGCGCGCCGGCGGCGGTGCCGATTTCGACGCGGGCGCGGCTAGATTGCGCGGCGTAGAGAAGCTGGCCCTGGACGGTGCGGCTCGAGAACCAGTCGCCGGAGAGCGTGCCGCCGACAAGCTCGTAGCTGCGCGAGCGATGCATGAAACCGGCGTCCGTATTGACGGCGGTGATGAAGCACGGCTCGTGCAGCGGAATCGTGCGCGAAAGCAGGACGCCGGTGCGGCTGATCTGTTCCTGCGCGACGAACGATTTGTGAGCGACGTGATCGAGATAGACGGCGGTGAAGCGGTTGCCGCGGCCGCCGAAACCGTCCTGTAAAATGATGACGAGACCCAGCACGACGCTGGCGATGATCGAGAGCGCAGGCGTCGTCCAAAAAAGGTGCATGTGCATTTTCTTTTTTGCGAGGGCGAACAAATTCACCGGGCCGATCAGCACGGCGAATCCGAAAACGAAAAGCAAAATGAGCGTCGAGTGGACGACGATTTCCGGCACGCCTTTTCGCAGCGGCCAAGTTGACGTGAAGCCGTTGTTGATCGTGCGCAGCAGGCTTTGCTCCTTGCGGATCGTCCGCACGATTTCATCCGCGAGTCGCGATGCGTTGGCGTGCGACGTGCGGAGGACCACTCCGAGGCCCAAGGTCTCATCGCCGGTGGAGAGATCTGCGAGCGCAGATGGCGCGGCGCCGCTGTGGCAGACGTGCAGACGGCCTCCAAGTTTGGTCCAGTCGAGCAGCGCCTGCCGCTTGATCGTGTCGAAGCTCTGCCAGTCATCCTCGCTGAGCCAGACGGAATCGCAGCCGAGCCAGCCGCGATAATCGCCGGGAGCGGCGGCAGCATCGAAGCGAAAGCCGGGAATGTCCCGGCCGGCCGGCGCTGCGCCGGCCGACGAACTGCCGCCGCGCAATTTTGTTTCGAGCAAACTCCACGTTGTCAGAGCCAGCGAATCGGACATCGCGAATGTCGCCTCGGTCGATGCGGCCGCCGCGTAGCCGCCGGCGGACCACATCGCCATCGAGTTTCCTTCGCAGCCGTAGCCCGACACGTGCGTCGTGAGTTGCGGATATGCGTAGCCGGTCGGCGAGGGAATCAGCGGCACCATCACCTCAACGATTCGTTCCGCCTTCGCATCAACATCCACCGTCGTGCCCGACCGGAACGTCTGCCGCTGGTCGTACATGGACGAACTGATGAACACAAAATCCCACGAGTGGCGCTTCGCCGAGTCGTTCCGCACGACGAGCCGAACCGGCGCGAACCCGCACAGTGGAAGCTTGTCGAACGGCGAATCCACATAGATCGAAATTCCGCTGCGAGGATCGATGTTGTTGACCGGCGTGTGGAGGCCGGCGGCGGACGCATTCGCGGAAGCGAGCGCGGCCATCGCGATGATGAGTAAAATTTGCGATTGTTTCCAATGATTGGAAATCACGCGCCCGCAAATTTCCAATGATTGGAAATTCATCGCGTCTCCACTGTCGCGGGCAATTCCCGATTCTGCATCGGAATTTCGGCGACGAGCGCGGCGACGACGAGCGCGCCGGTCTGGCCTTCGAGGCGCGCCTGGTAGTCGAGCACGATGCGGTGTTGCAGAACCGGAACCGCAGCGGACTGAACATCCTCGAAGCTCGCGTTCATCCGCGCGTTCAAAAGCGCGCGCGCCTTCGCGGCGGCGGCGAGGCCGATGGCCGCGCGCGGACTCGCGCCGTATTTCACGAGCTTGGCCGCGTTCGACTGGCCCGGATGCGTCGCGGCGACGAGGCGCGCGATGTAGTTGGCGACCACGTCGGGCATGTAAATTCGCGCCGCGAGATCAATCACGCCGACGAGTTCCTCGCGCGACCACACGCGCGGAACGTCCGGCTCGATGCCGATGCGGCGATTTTTCACGATACGTTCCAGAACCGCGACGCCGCCCGGCTGAACGTTCAGCTTGAAAAGAAAACGGTCGAGCTGCGCCTCGGGCAGCGGATACGTGCCTTCGAGTTCAATCGGATTTTGCGTCGCGAGCACGAAAAACGGATCGGGCAGCATGTGGCCTTCGCCCATCGCCGACACGCGCCGCTCCTGCATCGCTTCGAGCATCGCTGATTGCGTCTTCGGCGACGCGCGGTTGATTTCGTCGGCCAAAACGAGGTTCGCGAACAGCGGGCCTTTTTGAAAAACGAAAACGCGCTTGCCATCGACTTCCTGCAACATCGGATTTCCGGTGATGTCGCCCGGCAGCAAATCCGGCGTGAATTGAATTCGCCGCGCTTCGAGCAGCAGCGCCTTGCCGAGCGCCTTCACCAGTTCCGTTTTGCCGAGGCCCGGCAACCCTTCGAGCAAAATATGCCCGCGCGCGAGCAATCCGGTGATCACCTGATCAATCAATTCCTCCTGCCCGAAGAGCACGTTGTTCAGCGCGTCGCGCAGCAGCTTCAGTTTTTGTCCGGCGGCGGCAATTTCGTTTTCACTCGGTAAGTTTTGCATCGTTTGATCCACGGTTTCCGGTCATTTCTTCTCGCTGAAATATCGCTCCAGTGCGGCCTGCTCTTCTGGCAAGACCTCGGTTTTCCAGACGGCTTCGCCCGCGCCGCCGGCCTGCGCCGCGCCGCCAGACTGCAAGCCTTTGAATTCGGATTGATCCACTTTGTGCGCGGAGTTGATGACGCCGACGGTATCGCCGATCGCGGCGTCCGCCATGCTCGAACTTGATACGCCTTCCTGACCATCGAGCTTCGCTTTTTCCTCGGTCTTGCTGAATGTGAGCTGCGCCGGTGGGCCGCCGCCGCCGGGACCGCCCGCGCCGGGTTTGTTACACGTCGAATTTCCGTGCGCCATCGCTTCGACAAGGACGGCGAATTGCGCGTCTTTGCCGCCCTTGCCAAGCGTACAATTTTTGCACGCGCTGCTGCATTTCGAGAGCTTCGCCTTGCATTCCTTGAGCTGCTTCGGATCGATCATCTTCAGCTTCGACGGATCAATTTTCGAAAGCTGCTGCATCGTCTTCGGGTCGAGCTTGAGCGATCCGGATTTCAGTCCGGCGATCACTTTCTCCATTTGTTTCTGCAGCGCCTCCTGCGTCTGCTTGTCGAGGCCGTTGCCGGTTTTGCTTTCGCCATTTTTCCCGTCGCCGGATTTTCCGTTTGCGCCGTTCTGCTCCTTGCCGTCTTTTCCAAGCGCGCCGGCCTGTTCTTCGGCGGCCTGCATCAACTGGCTCAGCGCGGAATCGGCGAGCTCAAGATTACGGTCGAGTTCCTGAATACCCTGCTGCGTCTGGTCGCGGAGCTGGTCGCCGGCTTCGAGGCTGTTGTGGCCATACCACTGATCTTTCGGCTGCCGCCGTAGCGCGTCGAGCTGGTCCTTGATTGCGTCGAGGTCTTTCGGCTGGACGACTTCATCCTGCTTGAGCGAGTCCATCCACTGCTGCGTTTGCGTCCACGCCGATGGTTCCTGAATTTCGTGCGACGCGGCATCGGCGGCAGAACGAATCGGAACGAGCGCGGAACCGGCGAGGCAAATTGCGGCGGCGGCGAGCGGAATCAGAATGCGGCGAAAATTCCAGCGCAGTCCCGCGCCAGCGTTCGCGTCAAATTCCGGCCACTCGCCGACGGCCGCGCGGGCACACGTTAGGCGGTTGTTCAACCGCGCGTTCGATTCGATGCGGACGAGAGCGTCGTCGAGCCGGAAGAATTTTCTACGCGCAACCCGTCGCACCGCCAGCGCGGCGAGAAAGATCAAGGCGGCGGCCGCGATGACGAAGGGCCGCGAAGCCCAGCCGTGGCTGCGGGCGATGAGGATCAGCGCCGAGCAACCGGCGGCGATCACGAGCGCCGGCAGCAGGAAAAAATGCAGCCACCAGCCCGCGTTGATGTGCCACATCACGCTACGAGCACGCGCCAGCCATAATTTTTGTGAACCAACATTCATCAAAACCGCCGCCTTCTTCCGTGGAGGCTACCTGCAACAAAAGAAGCGACAAGCAAAAGTTACCACCGTTCAAAATCGGCAGACTTGCCTTGCCCTGATTTCCCGAATGCGAAGGCTCACTTTGCGCCGACACAGAGAAGGTTCTTTTCTCCTCGCAGCAGCAGGCGATTGGCGGTCGGAACCGGCGAGGCAATCATGCGCTCGCCAAGCGGAATTTCTGCGAGCACCTCGAACGTGCCGCCGGCGCGCACGACGAACACGGCCCCGTCTTCGCGGACGCAGTAGAGTTTGCCATCGGCGAGCAGCGGCGAGGAATAATAATGGTTCATGTTTTCCGGCAGCCTGCCGCTCCACTCCGTCTGTCCCGTCCTGGTTGCGACGCACATGATTTCACCGCGGTCGCTGACGCTGTAGAGGCGGCCTGCGGCGATGGCAGGCGTCGGGCAAAACGACGCGGGCACCTCCCGTTGCCAGGCGCGGCCCGTCGCGGTCACGTCGCCTTCGCCGGCAAGCCGGATCGCGTGAAGAGACCCGCCGCGGCCATAAGGCACAAGCGCGAGGTCACCATCGAGCACGGGCGAGGCGACGGGCGGCCAGTTGCTTTTGGCCTTGGGATTGAAGTCGCCGCAGGACCACAGCACTTTCCCGTCCGCGGCGGCGTGGATGGTCAGGTGCTCGCCGCCGAGGACGAGCAGCGCCTCGGCGCCATTGTGCCGGATGACGAGCGGCGTGGTGTAACTATGATCGCCTTCGAGCGGCGTCTTGTAGTTGCGTGCGACCTTCCAATGGACCGCTCCGGTGTGCTGGTTGAAGGCAACGAGGTAAGAATCGCCACCATGCATCACCGCGATGACCACGTCTTTTTCGGTAAGCGCCGGCGAGTTACCAATGTCCCAGTAAAGAACGACCTTCCCCCAGCGTTCCTGCAGATTGGTTTGCCAGCGAACCTTGCCGTCGAATTCCACAGCGGCCAGCGTGCCGCTCTTGAAATAGACAAAGACGCCGTCGCCATCTGTAACCGGTGATGGATTGGCGCCGGATCCGTTGCGATGTTTGCCGGGGTTTTCCGCGCCGAACGTTGCCTGCCATAAAATCATCCCGTCCGCATCAAGTGCGAGGAGTGCGTCTTTGCCCTCCACGGGCGCGGTCACGTAGATATGCTGCTTCCACACAATCGGAGTCGAACAGCCGCGGCCTGGAAGGGGTGTTTTCCAAAGGATGTTCGATGTCGCGCTCCATGAAGTCGGATACAGACCCGCCTGAGCACAACCATCGTCATGCGGCCCGCGCCATCGCGGCCAGTCGGTAAGTTCGCCAGCCCGCGCACAGGCCGCGCAGCAAAGCGCGATGAGTTGCAGGAAAAGTCTCTTCATGGCATCGTGTTCACTCTTTCATTTCCGGGACAAACCATAATTGCCGGCATCTTCTTCGCCCGCAAAGTCCGAATCTAGTCAGGAACGTCCCTGGACGAAAGAAGCCTTTTGCGCCATGCTGGATCTGGTTTGCGTCGTATGAGCGCTTGCGCCGTCCGATCCTTTCCAATGATTGGAACTTTGCGCAGCGTGAATTTCCAATCATTGGAAATTTTCTGAGAGCAAGCTCCTCATCAGATCAATGCGGGGCTGGTAGTTTGTTTCACGGGCATGTCCCTGATGAAATACTCATATTGAGTCGCTCAGGGCACCCAATCGGTTTTGGGGCTGCGTTGCACCTCCCGTCATTGCCGCCAAGGTCATTCAGTAAAGAAATGCCTGAACTAGATGACCTCAAAAACCCATGCTGGACTCATGGCTGCGAGGAGGCGGGTGCGAAGCGTCTGGCGTGGCTTTCTTCGACTGACGTGTTTTGCATTTGGGGCAAATGACTGCATCGCTGTCGATGTGGGCACCGCAGGTCATGCATCTTTTCAGATCCGATTCCGCAGGCTTTTGTTTGGCCGACTGCGATACTCCGCATGTGGGACAATTTATGCTGTCCTTCGGGATATCGGCCTTGCAGGAGATGCACAATTTTCTGTCCGCCATCAAAACCGTGGAGACGTCTTTGATGAATATGGCCGAATTGCAATGAGGGCAATTCGCTTCTCTGCCAATAATGCTTTCGTCAGAAACGATGCGTTCTTTGCACCTAGGGCAATTGAATTCAATGTCCATCATGATCGTTCTTCCCTCTGCGCGGAATTATGCCTGATGAATTGAGCAGGCACAAGACTGATCGCTGACGAGTCTTTTTCGAACCAAAGGTTTCCCGTCACAAAATCACACCAAGTGACGAACAAACGCCGAATTTAATCAATTAGAAGGATCCGACGCATCGCCTGCCTGTGGGAACGAAACACGATTGTCGGACTTGAAAAACGGGCTAATGTTCACCCGACAGGATGGGATGTAGCCATGAGAACAACATCGTCATGTGAAGTGAACGCCGAAGCGATCCTTGAAGATTACGTTGAGGCATATTGGGCGGAGCACGGCAAGAAACCCGTCATGGTGACGGATGGGGAATGGGTCAAGTTGGACGGCAATGATTATCGCATCTCCGACTTACCTGAAATGACGCAAGTTCTGCGCCAAAGACGCTCATCAGCCGAAGCGGACGTGATTCCCGAACCGCATGTTTTTTCGCCGTAGTTCACCCCCAATGGTTTTCAAATTCATCGCTGCGGCAATGCAGCTGTGATGAATTTCAGTCTGTGCCTTTTATCATGCTCGCTATGTTGAATATTTTGGATAAACTTCTGGCATGAACCCGAAACAGAAGATCATCACGGCAAGTCTGTCCGATGATCTGTTGGCACAGAAAGTGAAGCAGCCCGTATTTGTTTCATACAGATGCGACGGCTCTCCTGACATCCGTGTTTTCGTGTCGCATAACAAGGCACCCTTCATCGCTGCCAATGCTCATCCGTGGCATCACGTTGTCCTGAAATATCCACGCTTGGCAGGTATTGAATTCAACGAAGGGCAGTGGTGGTTTTCATGGGATGGCAAAGAGTGGATTGGCGAAGAACTGCACCCGGCTGACTCGGACGTCCACCGTGCCGCAGCTTGACGAAAACCGGAACCCGCCCCGCTCAACGAAAGTCCATTTTCAGTTGGGAAGGTGGCTGGCGGCGAAAACCTATTGCCAACCAAACTGGCGCAAAAGCCCCGAATGACGGACACGCCAAAAACAGCAGAATTCTTTAGGAAAATTGAAGTATTGGGCTGGTGGGCAATACAGGACTTGAACCTGTGACCTCTTCCATGTCAAGAGCACCGGGCTAGTGTTTGGAATCGCCAATTTATCGCAGAATCCAATGCCTTTTAGTCAGTTGCGACGGACGTTAAAATCAACAACACAAGCGAGAAAAGCGGGAAAAGAGTCGAAAGTGTCCACTTTATGTCCACCGGAACACTGAAAACATGGACGTTTTTCTGAACAAAGCCGCACAATCAGACCGCCAACAGCGAATCTGCCGGAATATGCAATTCCTTGTGCAACCGCCTCATCATGTTCACCGACAGGCTTCGTTTGCGGCCCATGACTTCGGATACTCGATTCTTGCCGCCCAGATATTCAGCAAGATCCGTGTTGGATAGCCCCATCTGTTCCATGCGGAATTTAATCGCCTCAATCGGATCGGGCGGCGGAATGGCGTGATGTTTGGCTTCGTAGGCTTCCACCAATAGCACCCACAATTCCAGTAAATCGCCGTTTGCCGTATTCGGTTTTGAGTCCGACAGACGGTCAATTTCCTTCAACGCCAGTTCGTGATCCCGTTCGCTCTTGATCGGTTGAATTTTCATCAGATCGTCTCCACATCTATCCTGTCATAATCGCCGTGTTTGCCAATGAAACGGATATACGCCACACCGAACGCATACAGCACCTTCACCACAAGCCGGTACTTGTTCCCGCAGACGTTGAACACAACACGATTTCCGCCCACGATGCTGGCCGATGGATAATCCCGCTCGATGTCCCCCGGAATCCGCCATTCAGCTTTTTCCGCTTCTGAATGCCATGCACGCAAAGGCTGCTCCGCATCTGGATGTCGCTCCCAGAACTTTCGCAGCGTTGAACGGGCAATCACTCTCATTACGTCAATATACCCCGATGTTCCCATTTTGGGAATTTTTCTTTTACATCAAACAACATTTACGACTTCTGCTTCCGTTCCGCAGTCGACTGCGAACAACTTTTGCCATCGTCTGAATTCGTCCGAGCACAATGAATCGCTTTTGAAATCGCCGTCGGCTTCATACCAGCCCGACGAGCCTGCCTCCGGGTTTCCTGAATCAGGCTGTCAAATTCATCCATCGAGGGCGGCTGGATGCTTTTCAAAATCACCACATCTTTCCTGCCCACCACGACGAACTGGTTGCCTGTCCGCAGTCCCATTCGGTTGCGGATGTCCTCCGGTATTACGACCTGCCCCTTTGAGGACATGCGTGTTGTTGCCAATGCTTCCACGGTATTCTCCTGTTATTCTTACCAGTAAGATTACATCCGACTGCGTCCGTCGCAAGATTTTGGGCCGATCCGCCACGACGCCGTGAATCTCAATGGCGACAAATTGTTTAGCTGCCCCATCGAACACCTCATCCTCCGACGCAGGACGAGCGAGGATTGGGACATCCTGAACGCCTGACTTTGCCACTGCTGAAACAATAATTCTTGGGCCACTTCATTCAGGGCCGTGGGAACCCTTCCGCTGCGAAATCCAAAATTCGTCAAAAGCAAAAGGCATCCCTTGATCCGTGAGTGGGATTTTTCGTTTCGGGAGTCCCGTTAAAAACAAAAGCTCGTCGCACTAGTCGCAAGGCATCCCTTGAGGCGGAAAACGGTTTTCACTTCGGGGGCATGACATGGGCATACCTGTGCCAGAGAATGCGTTTGTCCCTTGCGTCGGTTCATCAACGTCGCAGCAAGCGCAAAAAATCAAATCGGCAGGCGGGGGGTCAAATGGTAAACATGAATCTGACCGCTGAACGAGCAGAGGTGAAACATGGCCGACATCAAATTTGAGTGCCCGTACTGCCACAACCATATTGCGGCAGACGAAAAAGTTGTCGGCATGAAAGCGACATGATGATGAGAGTCTCATTACACATCGCTAATTCAAATGAGAGCAAAGCAAGATGAATAAAATCCTGTGGTCAATAATCATATTCAGTTTGTGGCCATTTTGTGAAGAAGTGAAGGCGGCTCCGCAGGAAGTCACTTCTCCTCCACCGCAAACTGCGATATCCCCCAAAACACAAGACACGCCAATCGAGTCATCCGTGATAAAGGTCCAGCCCAACAGCGCACAATGGATGGCAATAAAAGCGAATGTGACAAGGCGTCTTGCGGCAGGCACTACCCGCAATTACTCTGGCAGGAATCCAATTGATTCATCATCGGGCACGAATGGCACTTTTATTGCCGATTATCTGGGCAAAGGGGAAGGTTATCCTAAGCGTATATTCGGTGATCCGTTCATGTCGGTACGTTCATCTCGGGCTGATTTGTTATCTTATGACAAATTTCGATGGGCTGAAACTCAGAACACTAATTATTTTATTACCTACTTTAATCAGAAGCACACAATTGTTGCCGTTCGTTATAGCATGGGACAACAACTCGTGAACGAAGACATGATCAAGTGGTTTGCAGCAGCCTGTGGTCAAGACGGCGACTGGGATTGGAAATGGGAACAAACGGCATCGTTTTGCAACCCCATCAATGACAAAACCGGATCAGGGATGTTATTCAGCTTTAACAACGTCTCGGACATAAACTCTTTTGTAAATCAACTTGCCATGAAGACCAATCCCTTGTCCGCATTTCTCTATGAACACCTATCCAATGACGGACGATGCGTAGTTGATCGCAAGTTAATTCCATATGTCGAAAGCAAAGTGTATCCAAATATAGTAAGAAAAGAGGGTAATACATGGTGGTTATATGATAAGAGGTTAGGACAGACGTATGGTATAAAGATACCGTCAGCGAACGACGAAGTGAAGCGTCTTAACACACCGATAAATCGTGAAATTGCACTTTTGGAAGATATTGCAAATATCATTCAGACTAAGACCATTTATGATTCTACACGATTTGGAAACATCAGGCTTAGGAATGAAACCCTCCAATTGTTGACAAGCAATCCGTCTGGAGACGAATTGCAACGGCTTAACCGTCTGCTTCTGGAGGATGCCTATCCTACAGCTATACGCAGACAAAGCAGTTTCTTGAAAATAGGTGACAAAACCATATTGCAAATGAAGGAAATGCAGCGACATGACGGCAAAGTTGCAGTAGCAATTGATGACAGTTGCAAAAGTATGTACGCCTTTCTTGCCGTGCCGGTAGATAGCGACACCGATCTTGCGAATGCCGCCGAAATGGAGCGAGAACGTGCAGTTTCAATCAACAGAGGTAAGGAACAATTGAGACAGGAGCAACAGGCGACACAAGACCGGGCGACATACCTCAAACAACGCTATGGTGGGTTTTACGGCGCATACAAGACGAAGCAGGACGCAATGAATGCCGCAACTAGGCTGAATGCTAATCAGCAGGGAACAACAGATGCCATGAGAGAAATGACCATCGGGGGTGGTGCGGCCATCGGAAACTTTCAGGTTCGCACATACAGGGTTCACTTTGACGAAGATACAGGACTTTGGGTCGTTTATTGAGGCCGCTATCCGATGACAAAGTGCAAATATTGTGCCGAATTGATTCAGGATGAAGCGAAGGTTTGCCGATACTGCGGTTCAAGTCTCGAAACAGAGAAAAAGTTCTCCTGCTACAGTTGCAAGAAGATTGTGACCATTCCAATTGGCGATTACGAACACGCCATGAGGGTTTATACGCAGTTTCACTGTCCGCATTGTGACGCACCTATTGAAATACCTAGATCGCCAACCAAAGCGACTGCTCCTGAACCGCAATCTTCTTATCAATTAGCAACGGTGATTAGCATAGTGGCAATTATAATTGCCGTCGTTTGCGTTATTCTGCTAATCCGCTCCAAAAGTCATCTTGAGCATTCCGTCAGCGATACGGTGGAAAATAGTCCCAATATGGCGGGTGCCTCTGCCTCAAGCAAAGATGTCCGAGAGCAAAAGTCCTTCGAGAAACTTATGGCATCTACCGAAGGAAGCAGGTTGGTCTCAAACATTCACCAGCGAATGAGAAATCACGGGTGTTCATGGTCCGAACTCGACTGGGCGAAATGGGTGGTAATACAGACTGTTTATGCACAAAGAGGGCCAGACTCAATGAACGATACACTGGACAGATTGTGCGAATACTATGACCGTTTCCCGGCATTCGCCAAAATGGTGATGAGCATGGATACATCGGACAGCGTTGATGCACTAATTTCAATCAACGGAAGGGGAATGGATTTGAACACCTCGGACTACGATTGTATTCAGCAGTTCCGGACAGATATCAAATTCATCAAGACGAAGATGTAGTTGTCTTTGTTCCGCAGCTAGGGTCTGACTGCTCGTGCCCGTCCATCAAGATCCTAGTTGGCTCAATTGGGCATCCCTCCCGCCACTGCAAATTGTTCGGGGGAATTCCCCACTCTGAAAAGAATTGGACATCGCCCAAGCGGAAGCGGCGAACTCGATTTGTCCGCCCCATCAGACCTCGAAGCCCATTGACGGTCCATTCTCAAGCAGCCTGCCGTTCCGTTCCTGCCACTCGACAGGGAATCTCCGCCAATAGCCACTACAGATTTACAACAGTCGCATATTCAACGTGTTGCATCACTATTTGCTTGAATGCTGTGTAAGTATCTGGGATGGTGAATGTAGTAAAAACGAAGAAAGGTTCTTATATGAACGAAGACAAGCCAGCGGCTCGATTTCGCTGACGAAAAAGGACAGCACCCTTCCGCCGATGGGAACTGACACCCCGCAGCCACAGGATGATGCACGAGACTTCTTGAGCCACATCATTAAAGTGCTGAATGACACCTACGGAACGAATCTGACCGAAGATGACAAGGTGGACATCGAACGGATGCAGGAACGCCTCAACCAAAATGCGGGCCTGCGGGATTTCATGCACGGCGACAACAGCGTCGAAAACAAACGCTACAAATTCTTCAAGGAAGTGGACGACCTGTTGCTCGATTTCGTGAACACGAAACTCGACCTCTACAAAAAACTGACCGATCCACGGGTCAACCCGATGTTCAAGTCGAAGTGGTATGAGGGGTATCAGTCGCAGGCGGAACAAATGTGAAAAAGGAACACTCGAACTAAAAGAAGGAGAATGGTCATGGCTCAACACAAGGTGATTTTCAACATACCAGAACGGGAACTGGGAAATGCTGACATCGAATTCAAGGTGAAGAAGAATGGGACCGTGTTTGGAACGCTTAAGGTGTCAAAGGGGAAGATTGAATGGGTGTCCAAAGACCACACCTATGGCAGAAAGCTCAGCTGGAATGAATTCGATGCCTTGATGAAGGAGAGCGACGAAGAGACGCCCACGAAAGTGATCAAGGCAGCCGAGCCAATTGCGAAGAAAACCACTTCATCGAAAACATTCACGACATCGAAATATCGCCGTCATGCCAACAATCCGTTTCGGGCCGGATCAGGATATGCCTTGGCATGGGACATTCTCGCCAGTCACCCGCATGGCATCAATCGCACGACTTTGATAACGGAATACGCAAACGAAACGCATAAGCCCTTAAAAAACGCTGAATTCGACATCCACGTGGTGCTATCGCCCAAATCAGAGGAGCCAACGAGCAAACGCCACTCGTCATGTCGTGAGGGATACGGTATCCGCAAAACTAATGAGATTGTGCAGATTGTGATGCCATAATTGAATCAGCAAGTGTCCGTTGTTGAGCGACAAAAGCTGCGATAATCGCATCGTTTCCACTTGCGTGGATTGCACACCTGACCCAGTGACAATCCATGAAAATGAATCCGTCACCGCTGCGAATCTCCGCCAAACATCTAGGCAGTTTGGCCCTCCCCGACGCCTGCCCCCGCTGTTTCTGGCTTCAGGCGAAAATGAATTTCAAGACACCGTATGCGGTCTTCCCCGGAATCTTTTCCAGCATTGATTCGTATTCCAAAAAAATCACCCACTTGACCCGCAATCGCAGCGGCCATCTCCCCGCTTGGCTCGAAAACGACGGCATCAGCGGCGATCCCATCAGCGGTCTTCATCATTCGACTTTTCAATCAATTGAAAGCGACTTCCGCATACTTCTGACTGGAGTGCCCGACGAAATAATCCGCTCACGAGTGGGACTTTTCATTCTCGATTACAAAACATCGAGGCATACAGATGGTCAGGACGCCCTCAAGCCGATGTACGAATTGCAATTGAATGCCTACGCCCGAATCGCTGAAAAGCTCGGCATGGAGAAAGTGAAACGTCTCGCCCTGATTTATTATGAACCGATCACCGACATCGGCCCCGACGACATTCCGGCGCTGGCGAATGACGACGGATTCGCAATGCGTTTTCATCCACAAATTGTTCCCGTCGAATTGCAGCCCGAAATTATTCCGCCGCTGTTAAAACAGGCACGTGAGATTTTTGATTCACCGAATCCGCCGCTAGCACGGGACGACTGCAAGAATTGTGAATTGGTTGAACGGATGGCGACGGTGCTGCAATCTGGACGGCGTGTGGATATTTGAAGGACGAACAATGAACAATCACCCCACATTCATTTGTTTGCAGGATGAGAAGGAATATCGCCTTCGTCTTGTTGGCCCCTACGTCAAGTTTCACCGCAATATGTCGGAAGGTGGACGCATCGAGGGGCAATCGAAGCAAACCGTCACAAGGTTCGCTATCAACGTCATTGATAGGGCTGACGGCAAGATGAAGATTCTGGAAGCGGGAAACGAAGTATTCTTAACGTTTGCCGAATATAAGAAGCGAACGGACATGAATCCTGCGGGGCAAGTCGCACCGAATTTCAAGATTTCCATTTCACCAATGGATGGGGAGAAAAAACAGTCCGTTGTTGTCGAAGGCGAGTCTTACGAACTGACCGAATCCGATGTGGCATTATGGAAAACAGACAAGGCCCCGCTTGCTGAATTGTTCAAGCAAACTCATTAAACCGTTTTGGGTTGTCTTGTCGTCAACAATTGATGCACTCGGCTGCGACTGACACCCATGCGTTCGCCAACTTCCCGCAAGTTCAGCCCGTCACTTTTCAATCGCTTGGCCTCTTGGCTGCGAACATCTGCCGTTGACGGCCTGCCCAAACGCTTGCCGTTCGCCTTGGCCCTCTCCAAACCCGCCTTCGTTCGCTCTCCAATCCGAATCCGTTCCTGTTTCGCCAATGCAGACAGCAAGGCAATGATGCAATCGCTGAATACGCCCAAGGTGGACAAATACGGTTCGCTGAATGAATGGAAACCAACGCCCATGCTTTCCAATTGCGACAGATAGGCAATCGTCTGCCTTGAACCCTCTCGGCTGAATCTGTCCAAGGCCCAAAACAAGACCAAATCCATCTTCCGCTGATGAGCGAGCGTAAACAGGTCGTCTAGCCCCTGACGTTCGTTCCTGCCCTTGCTCCCCGATCCAACGTCCACGACTTCTTTAATAATATCCCAGCCCTGTTTGTGGGCATAAACGTGAATCAGGATGCCATGCACCCAAACGCAAATAGCAAATCGTAGCGACGAGCAGGAGGATTACGTCGTCCTCGGCCTGCATCGCCGATGGCGAATCTTTCCAATTGAGAGCTGCGGCGACAGTTTTGCCACTCGATGTCGTTAGGAGAATTTCTTGCAGGCGTTCGAGACGTTCATTGAAGATTTTCTTCGCCTGTTTCGATGGAACTTTTGACGGCGGCAGATAAAGGTGGAGGCGACTGCGGCTCTTTTTGTCGAACACCGCAAGGATCGCCTCCCCCAATTCCATCCAAGGCACCAACCGCCTACTTGGTTCGGCTCGTTCGGTAATACATCCGATGCCCACAGCTTGGACATTTGTAGGCTTGAGCCATGGTGACTTCGATTTCATTTCCGCACATGGGGCAATGATAAATGTGAACCGTCATGGCGTTCACCCATCAGGGCAGCACCAATTGGACATGACTGCCATCCCGCCGAATTCCATAACCGTCCCGACAGGATTTGTGACGTTCGCTCGTTGCCTTTTCCGATTTCGGGGAAAGCACCACCGCAACGTCGAATGACGCATTCTTCAGTGGCTTCTTGGATGCCAACGAATACGCCGCCGTTAGGTCTGCCCGATTCATTCCTGATGACTTGTGGGCGGCGAGAACATCGAAACAGAGGGCATAACCCGTCATCCGTTTTCGGGAATCTACTACGTCAAAATCCAACAGGACGGAGTGCGAAAGAATTTTCCGCTTGGGAAAAGTCGCAAAGAGGCACTTGAGCTATTGGACGACCTCGAAAAGAAATTGAGCAAAGGCGAAATCGCCTTGAGCCAAGTCGAGACATCTCAAGTAGTGAGTCCGAACGGCGGCAAAGACCTGCGGGTCGAAGAACTCGCCCATATTCATTTGGAATGGGTCAGAGAAAATCGCAGCGACAGCACGTATCAGGTCAGAAAACACTACGTGAACCTGTTCCTCGAATTCGTCGGTGCGAAGATGATTTCGGAAATCTCCCGCCTGACTATAGACAGTTTCAAAATCTGGGCATCGAAACAAAACAAGCGGGGATGCGGACACGAACCGCTCCGCCACATCAAAACGTTTTTGCGTTGGGGCGAAGAGAACGAACTTTGCACGCTACCGTTCCGCAGATTTCCAACGTCGCCCAACATCCCGAGACCGACACGAGTTTTGTCGGCAGAAGAAATTCAAAAAATTCTCGCCGTCGTTCCTGACGACGTTTCACGCCAAATCCGATTCCTGCTCCTGACGGGATTGCGTCCGCAGGAATTCAAAAATCTTCGGTGGGCTGACATCATCAAAGAACAGAACGGCGTCGTCCGATTGAAAGTGGACCATCCCAAGGCGGAGAAATTGATGCGTTCGCATCAGAACCGTTCCGCCGTTTTGTCGAAAGAAGCACAAGCCATCATCGAAGAAGAGCGTTCGCTTCATCCGAAAACTACACATGTGTTCGTCAACGATGACGGGACGCCCTACGCCAAAAGAATTTTAACAAGCCGTTTCAGCCGTTGGGGTGCAAAAGCAGGCATCACGAATTTCAAGCCATACGATTTGCGACACTGGTTTGGAACCGCACAAGCGGCTTCTTCAACGAACCAAAGCATCATTCGTCAGTTGATGGGGCATACGAAAATCACGACGACTGACCGCTACATCCATCCTGTTGATACCGCTCATCAGGAAGCGATGAGCAAGATTGCGAGCCTCGTTTCAAACTTCGGAAAGAACTGAAGCGATACGGGAATCGGAATTGTCGTTTCGGACAAACCTACGCATCACGAGCCGCAGGGCACCCGCCCAAAGGGAAAACGGTTTTCACTTGGAGGGGACTGGCATAGGCTCCCTCGCAATTCCGTCATGGCTACCAAGCGATACTTTGAGTGCAGCAAGAAGCACAGAGCTTCAGCCGCACAACTTTTCGATTCTCTTCGAGCAATTGCCAAGGGAAAGGTCGGACGTTGCGTGTTGTGCGGTGGTGGCTTCTCGCTCAAGCTCGACTTCCCATTTGGACTTGGAGCGACGAAGTCCAAATGCACCGTTCTCCATGCCTTCAATCCACGACGTACGCAGACTTGGAGAGATGCCAAAGGGCGAAGGGTGAAATTTTATCCGTTTTTGGTCATCGTCGCCCGACACGGGAAGGAACGAGCAATCTGGATGCCGTACTGGCATCTCGTTTACACGAAACGTGGCGTAATCAAGAAATATGGGCAGTGGGCACCCTTCATGGATGAGCACCTTTTCCGAAGCCTTCTGGCTCAAGCGAAGTTGGCAGAGCCATCTCTGTTTCAAAAGTGACGGGCAATTCGCTCAGTTGGCTAGAGCGTGAACCGACCTCGTTCGTTGCCCTTCAGCAGCCGTTTTCCCCCGCAGAATTTCAGGTTATTTGAGCCGACGACTCGATATTTCCCGCAAAAAGTGTCCACCGGAATGTCCACCGGCGTTTCCTATCATTAGTGAGAGAAGCGGCGGACTGCGAGGAAAGGCCTGCAAACAAAGGGGGAAGGTCTGGTGGGCAATACAGGACTCGAACCTGTGACCTCTTCCATGTCAAGGAAGCGCTCTAGCCAACTGAGCTAATTGCCCGAGATCAAAGCGGTGCCGACCATAGGCGAAGCGGTCAAAGTGTGTCAATGCCGGTTCCGAAAATTACCGCGGGCATTGCGTGCCGCACTCAGGCGCTTTGGTGTGGCCGCCGGCCGGCCGCACTCGCGGCGGGCCTCCGATTTTTCCAATCATTGGAAGTCTGCGCCGCCGGAATTTCCAATGATTGGAAATTCCGGTATCAAGCTTGACGCGGGGGAATGGCGGCGGCAAAAGAATGGGCGGACGCGTCAACTGGCGTCCGATTGGAAAGAGCATGTATGCCGGCAAGAATTGACCAGCTGCCACCGGATGATATCGAGATCGTGACTGGAGACAGGCGTCTCGAGAAGGCCTATCTGATGGTGGCCGACGACAACACGACGGACGGCGCGGTGTATCGCGAAGCGCTGCTGCAAAACAATTATGCGTGCGACGTGGTCAGGACGGCGGAGGATGTTCTGCGGGCCTTTCTGGTGCGCGACTATGACGCGATCCTTCTGAATCTGCGTTCTCCGTTGCCCGTGGCGCTCACAACGGTCAGGGCGATCCGCGAGAAGGAGCGGCACTATCCGGAGCCGCGGGTGCCCATCGTGATTTTTTCGGCAGGGGGGTCAGCAACGGAGCGCGAGCAGGCGCTTGAAGCGGGTGTGGATGAAATCGTCCGCAAGCCGTCCGACTATGAGGCGTTGCAGGCTTTGCTGGACAATGTGCTTTCCAGCGAGCCGCGCACGCCGGCGGCGTTGATTCCGCGGGAGCCGTTGAACTACCATGCGCTCGTCGCTTCCTGTCAGCGCGACGAGGATGCCGCGCAGAAAAAGATCGCCGATTTTGCCGCGCTGCTGCATGACGCGATTCGCGACGTGCGCACGGCTGTCGAGGCCAAGGATGTGGAGTTGCTCAAGCGGGTGGGAGAGAATTTGAGGCAGGAAGCCATACATGTGGCTTCGGGCCGCGTGCAGCGCACGGCAGTATTGCTGGCCCGGCTGAATTCTTCGGCCGGATTGCGTGACCAGGCCCGCGAGTTGGTTCAAGAATTGAAAGAGGAAGAACAGGACCTGGCGGTGTGGCGGGCGCTGAATTTGGGCCAGGCGATCGCCAGCCTGAAATCCCGCACTTCGCCCGCGAAGACGACCATTCTGAAGCTGTCGAATTTTCTGAAGAACCGCCTGGATATTTTTTCGCGGGCGCCATGAGGCGCGCGGAGAAATTTGGATGAATTTAACATGAGTTCAAAGGGCAAGCCCGATGTGAAGACTGATCCCGGCGTTTCTGTGCCGTGGGCGAGACGAATCACCGTGCGTACGGCCATGCTCTCCTGGCTTGTGGCCGTGCTCACGATTGTGACCTTCGCCAGCTTCACGTTTCCGGCCGCAAAGCGCGCCTTTCTGGGAAACATGGAGTCGAAGGCTGCCGTCATGGCTGCCGAAATCGGCACGGATGCGGAAAAGGCGCTTTCCGCCGGCGAAACCGCGGCGCTGCAACGGCACTGCAGCCAGTTGCTCGAAAAGGACGCCGATCTTGTGTATATCGCGATCAATCACTCGAACGTCCGCGCCATCATCTGCCGCCTCACCAGCGTGACGACCAATGTTGGCGAGTCGGCTATCTGGCTGCCCGGTGAGAAGGGCGGCAAAATGCAGGTGGATCCGGCCGGCAACCGGCTCGTCTATAATATCACTCTGCCGCTGGGGAACGCACCCGGAGGCGACTGGGTCTGCGTCGGGTTTTCGTTGCAGCACTACGACGAAAACATGAGTCAGTTGTATAGCACAGCAGTGTTCGTTGCGCTGGTCTGCATCATCCTCGCGCTCGTCACTTCAATTTATTACGCGCACCGGCTGGTCCGGCCCGTCAAAGAGCTGCGCGTCACCGTGCAAAAGATCGCCGGCGGCGACTGGGCCGCGCGCGCACCCATGCTCGGCCGCGACGAGGTGGGCGAGCTGGCCGCTTCGCTCAATTCGATGACTGAGACGCTCCAGCACACGCACAAGCAACTGCTCGAGGCCAAGGAAGCCGCCGAATCCGCCAGCGAGGCCAAGTCCATGTTCCTAGCCACCGTCAGTCACGAAATCCGCACACCCATCAACGGTGTCATCGGAATGCTGAAACTCATCAAGGATTCTCCGCTGGACACGCGGCAGGCCGCCCAGGTCAACACCGCCATCACCTCCGCCCGCGCCCTGCTCTCCGTGATCGAAGGCATCCTCGACTTCTCCAAGATCGAGGCCGGCAAAATTGACATGGAGAAGATTGACTTCGAGCTGACTCAGGTCGTTGACAGCGCCGTCATGATTTTCATGGAACGCGCGAAGGAAAAAAATCTCTGGCTGAACAAGGACATCGCCCCCGACGTGCCGCTATGGCTGAAAGGCGATCCCAGCCGCATTTCGCAAATCCTGATCAACCTCATCGCCAACGCCATGAAATTCACGTCGCGCGGCGGCGTGGCCGTGAAGATCACCGCCGAAGACATCACCGACACTGCGGTGAAATTGCACTTCTCCGTTGCCGACACAGGCGTCGGCATTCCGCCAGAACGGCAGACGAAACTTTTTAATCCCTTCACGCAGGTTGACAATTCCACCACCCGCAAATATGGCGGCACCGGTCTGGGCCTGGCCATCTGCAAACAGCTCGTCGAACTCATGGGCGGTCAGATTTCGCTCGAGAGCAAGATCAACCAGGGGACGACATTTTCCTTCGTCATCCCCTTCGATCGCGGCTCGCCTGCCGCCGTCGAGGCGCAGCAACACCCCGTGGCCGCGCCCGTCGCCGCCGACGGCACCGCGCAGCCGAAGGCCTCGGTGCTGGTCGTTGAAGACAACAACATCAACGCCTACGTCACCCGCGAACTTCTCGTGCGCAGCGGCTACGCCTGCGACGTCGTCGACAACGGCCAGGAAGCCGTCCGCGCCTTCTCCGTCAAGGACTACGACCTGATCCTCATGGACATTCAGATGCCCATCATGGACGGCTACGAAGCCACCAGGGCCATCCGCGACAAGGAGCGCCACCGCCCCGAACAACGCATGCCCATCGTCGCGCTCACCGCCAACGCCATGGCCGGCGAAAAGGAACGCTGCGTCGCCGCCGGCATGGACGACTATCTGGTCAAGCCGCTCGACCCCGAACTCATGAACCGCACCATCGAGCGGCTGCTGCGGCCCGACCGAAAACCCGCCCACTCGCTCATCGGCCGCGAACCCGTCAACTACGCCGAGCTCCTCGAGCGCTGCATGAAAGACGAAAAGCTCGCCAAGCAACTGCTCGACGAATTCATCGGTCAGGCCCGCGAAACCGTCAGCGAGCTGCGCGAACACCTCGCCGCCGACGACCGCAAGAGCCTCCATCACGCCGCGCACCGCCTCAAGGGAACCGCCGCCACGCTGGCCTGCGAACACATCCGCCGCATCGCCTTCCTCCTCGAAAGCATGGCACAGGACCCCGACCTGCCCAAACGCGGACCCGCCCTCATCGACGAACTCGAAGGCCACGTCCGCGACGTCGCCAACTGGCGCGAAGTTAAAAAGGAAAAGGAACTCCTCGACCCCAACGCTGCCAAATCCACGCACCCCGGATGACCTAAAAATCCGCGCCGCCGTTTTTTTCCAATCATTGGAAACCAGCGTCCTGCAAAATTCCAATCATTGGAAATGGAGATGCCGCCATGAGCAAAATGAACAAGCTGATCGAACCGTACCGCATCACCGACGGCCGCAAATTCCGGCTCAAGGATTTTGACCCGGCGGACACCGGAAATTTCAAATCGAAGGAGAAGGCGGAGGAACTGCTGGAGCGCGGCGTGGCGCGGCTCAGCGAATTGCAGGAGAAATTGTACGCGCAGGACCAGTGGGGCGTGCTGCTGATCTTCCAGGCGATGGATGCGGCCGGCAAGGACGGCACGATTGCGCACGTCATGTCCGGCATCAATCCGCAGGGCTGCGACGTTCATTCCTTCAAGTCGCCGAGCGCCGAGGACCTCGACCACGATTATCTGTGGCGCACCAACCGCCACACGCCCGAGCGCGGACGCATCGGAATTTTCAACCGCTCGTATTACGAGGAAGTCCTCGTCGTCCGCGTTCATCCTGAATTTCTGCACAAACAAAAGATGCCGCCGCAACTGATCGACAAGAATATTTGGCAACACCGCTTCGAGGACATCAACGCCTTCGAGCGCTATCTGAGCCGCAACGGAATCCTGATCCTCAAATTCTTCCTGCACGTTTCAAAGGATGCGCAACGCAAACGGTTCCTCGACCGTCTCGACGATCCGGCGAAACAGTGGAAGTTTTCCGGCGCCGATGTCGAGGAACGCAAATTCTGGGACGACTACCAGGACGCCTACGAAGACATGATCAGCAGCACGAGCACCGAACACGCGCCGTGGTTCGTCGTGCCCGCCGACCACAAATGGTTCACACGAACCATCGTCGCCGAGGCCATCATCGACGCGCTCGAATCCCTCGACCTGCATTTCCCCAAAGTTGATGCGGCCAAGAAAAAGGAACTCGCGAAGATCCGCAGCGCCTTCGCCTGAACCGGGCCTCCAATTCGCGTGTTGAGTGCGCCGCGGGATTCGCTATTTTCGGCGCGTGAAAATTTCCCGTCGCACCTTCATCGAATCCGCGGCCGTGCTGGCCGCGCTTCCAGCCCTGGAGACCTCCGTGAGCGCAAATGAAACTTCCGCCGCGCCGCGCAAAATCAAGCTCGCGGTCTGTTCGTATTCCTACTGGCACCTCCGCGGGCCGAAATTCCCGATCGAAACGGTGATCGAAAAGGCCGCCGCGCTCGGGCTGGGCGGCGTGGACATTTTACACCGGCAGATGGAGCTGCCCGAGCGCGAGCCGCTGGCCGCGGAGCACAAATCGTATTTGCAAAAACTCAAGCGTCATGCGTTCACGAACGGCGTTGATCTGATCTGCCTTTCGACGCACCAGAATTTCGTGAGCGCCGATCCCGCGGTGCGGCAGGCCGAGGTTGACCACACGATCAAGTGCATCGAAATCGCCTATGAACTCGGCGTGCCGTGCATCCGCCTGAATTCCGGCCGCTGGAACACGCTCGGCTCGTTCGACGCGCTGATGAAGGCGCGCGGCGTCGAGCCGCTGCCGCCGGATCACACGCTGGACGATGGTTTCAACTGGTGCATCGGCTCCATCGAAAAAATCCTGCCGAAGGCCGCGGAGTGCGGCGTGGTTCTCGCGCTGGAAAACCACTGGGGGCTTTCGCGCACGCCGGAAGGGCAGTTGCGGATCATTGACGCGATCAAATCGCCCTGGCTCGCCGCGCTGATGGATACCGGAAATTTCATGGAAGACCCGTACGACAAGCTCGCGGCGATCGCGCCGCGCACCGCGTTCGTTCAGGCGAAGACCTATTTCGGCGGTGGCGAGTGGTACACGCTCGACCTCGACTACAAACGCATCGCGAAAATTCTGGCGGACGCAAATTATGGCGGCTACGTCGCGCTCGAATATGAAGGCAAGGAACTCGCAGAAACCGCCGTGCCGAAAAGCATCGCGATGCTGCGCGAGGCGTTCGATGTGAAATAGGCGGAGCCTCGCAGCGATTTATTTTGCAGGGCAAAAGCCCGCAGACATTTTTTCCACTTCGTCCGTGGTTTTCTGTCCGGCGTAGAGGACGATCCGGTAGCGCCACGTGGCGGATTGTCCGGCGGGAATTGTGTAGCCGCCGGTCTTTTCCGACTTCGGATCGAATGTGTGTTCGCCGAACGGATTCGCTGAGAGCAGGCCGTAGTCGCGGGCGTGCCAGCGGGTCGGATATTTCGGATTTTGCGGATGATCGAAGAAGGCCGCGCCGTGCAAGCCGCCGCTGCATTTGGTCTCGTAGTCAACCCACCGCGCGTGTTTGCCCCAGATGGTTTTCTTGTCGTCGCCCTCGCTGTTGCGCGCGGTCGTGTCGGCATTCTTGAACGCGAATTCATCGCGCAGGCGGAGGCCCATGACGCCGTCCTTGTCGTCGCCGAATTCCAGCGCGCCGTTGTCTTCGCCGCGGATCGTGACGGAAAAATCGATGAACCTCTCGCCGCCGGCCAGCGCGCCAAATTTCATTTCGCGCTCGTCGCGCGCAACGATGTGGCCGTCTTTCGCGACATACTTGGTGCGCGCCTTGACAACGACCGCGCCGTCCTCAACTTTCGCCTCCGGCACGCCCTCGGTGACGGTGGTGCCGGCGTCCTTGCTGACGCTCCAGAAGTCGGACCCGCTCGTCTTGATGTGGCCATACCACAGCGAACGATGGTGCGGGTGATCGTGCGATTCGCCGGCGACCTCGCGCATCGGATATTCGCGATTGAGCGTGACGCCGTCGGGCGCGGTGAGCGGATAGACATACGGCTTGGGCGCGCCGGAAAAAACGTAGGCGCAGAAAAGTTTTCCGTCGGCGAGCACGCGGATTTCATTCGTCGTCTGCTCCGTCGTGAAAACGGAGGCGGCGTTTGCGGTCAGGCCCAGCAGCAGGAGCGGCAGGATTGCGAAGGAAGTTTTCATGGCCGTTTTGTGCCGCCGATTGCCCGCCCGGTCAAGTCCCGCGCAAGGTTCCAATGATTGGAAAATGCGCGCGCGTAAATTTCCAATCATTGGAAACTCCGCCGCCGGATGCCACTGCATGCAGGCGCGCGGCGGGGGCTGCCTCGCGGAAGATGTTTCCATCTTTCAGTGGCAGAATTCGCGGCGATTGGGCAAAATCAGTGCGTGTTTTCCCGCGATTGGGGAATCGAAGTGGGGCAGTTCTTGAGCGGAGGTGTGACGAAATGAGAAAGCTTTTTGTCCTGATGGCTCTCGCCGCGGCCGGCGTGCAGGCGCAGACGACTAATCTCTGGATCGGACCGACGAATGTTGCGGCGATTGGTTCGTGGACCAATGCTGCGAATTGGAGTCCGGACATTCCCGACACGATCACGGAGGTTGCGAACTTCACGGCGGATTTCACCGTGAACGCGACGGTGACGCTCGATGGCACGCAGACGGTCAACGGCGTGATCTTCAATGATGTTTCGAACTCACCCACGGCGCGGCAGTCGTTCACGATCAACGCGGGATCGCCCGCGGGCGTGCTGCTGTTCGGCGGAACGAGTCCGTTCGTCAACGTCAACAATGCGGTGGAAGCCCTGCCTCTCGCGATCACGCCGCCGACAGATTATGCGTCGTTCACGAAGCTCGGCGGCGGCTGGCTGCGGCTGACGACGTTGATGAGCAACGATCTTCCGCCGGCGCTGTCAGTCCCCGCGGGCGCGCTGATGCTGGACCAGAATGGCAGCAATCTCGTCGTGACCGCATCGGGTTTTGTGAAGAGTGGCGGCGGCCAGTTCGTGCTGCAGAGCACGATGACGCTGATGGGAAGCGGCAATATCACCGTGAATGAGGGCCGCATCGAAGTGCGCAACGGTTCGACGAATTTCACGGGCAACATCATCGTCAACAGCAATGGCCAGTACGTCGCGCGGTTTTCGCCGTATTCAAATCAGTTCGGCGATACGAATGGATCGGTGACTGTCAACGCGACTGGGCAGGCAAAGTTTCAGGATCCTGTTGCATTCACCAACGGCGAGGCCTGGAATCTGAACGGATTTCGCACCGACGGATCGCTGCAGATGGATTACGCAGATGCGACGCTGACCGGTCCGATCAACATCACCACAAACTCGCACATCAACATCAACACGTTCGCCAATTCGATCCGCCATTCGCGACTGCTCGGCCTGATCAGCGATGGCGTTTCGAGCGGCGGCGTCACGTTCACGATCGGCTACGGCGGCGGATCTTCAGGTGGCGCAGACACGCAGTACACGAATCTCTTCAGCGCAAGCCGGTTCATTCTCTCGGCGTCAAATTCGTACAAAGGCGCAACGTATATATCCGTGCGCACGGGCACGACGAACGTGGCGAATCAAGTACTGGTCGTTGAATTGACGAACGGGAACAACCGCCTGCCAGCGACAACGCCGCTGACGCTTGGCGGCGCGCCGCCGGGCATCACGGCCAACGGCGGGGCGAGTGCGACGCTTCTGCTCGACGGCGTGAGTCAGGATCTCGGCGGACTCGCGACGCTGGGTACGGGAATTTTCAACCGCGTTTCTTCGACGACGCCTGACCTGTGCGCGATCACGATCAATACAGCGTCGGGCTCGGTCTATTCGTTCAACGGCGTCATCGGCGGAACGAACGCCAACGACAGCAACATTTCGATCACGAAGAAGGGACTCGGCACAGAAGTTTTCGGCGGCGCGAACACCTACACCGGCCAGACCGTGGTTGTCGCAGGCTTCCTCGAAGCGTCGAACAGCTTCGCGCTCGGCACGATCTCGGCAAACACGAGCGTGAGCAACGGGGCGCAGCTGCGCGTATCGGGCAACTGCGTGATCGGCGATGAACTCATTCTCGCGGGCGGCGGCGGTCTGGCAGGAAGTCTTGGCGTTGTCCGCAGCATCAATGGAACGAACACCCTGAATGGCCCGGTCTCCTTCATTGGAGGCGTGGACGGACGAATCCAGACGGCGGGCGCTGGAATCATTTTCAACGGCGGCGTCACCTCGGCAAATCTCAACGTCATGTTCGCAACCGCGGCCGGAACGACGACGACGATCAACACAAACCCTGTGAAAATCGGCGCCGCAATTTTCCGCGCGCACGATCCGGGCACGCTGTATCTCAACACCTCCGGGAACATCATGGGCACTTTCAACCCCGCCTGGGGCGACACAGTCTTCATCGGCGCATCGAATGCGCTGCCGACCAACGTCGTGCTGCTCATCGGGCAGCCCGGCTCCTACACGGCGGGCAGTTGCGTGCTCGATCTCAACGGCTACGACGTTTCATGCGGTCAACTCTGGAGTACAAACCTCGTGCCGACCAACGCGCAGCCCTACAATCTCATCATCCGCAACAGCAACGCCGCGCCCGCCACGCTCATTGTCAACCAGGCGACGAATTCGCTCTACGAAGGCCTCCTCGTTGGCAATCTCTCGCTGCTGAAATCCGGCGGCGGCACGCTGACGCTCAACGGAACAAACACGTTCGCCGGCGCGACGACAATTTCCAACGGCACGCTCTCGATTTCAGCCGGCGGCTCGCTCGCATGTTCCACCATCGTGGTCTGCGCGGCAGCCACGCTCACTGCCACGGGCCGCTACGATGGCACACTCACGCTCGTAACAAACCAGACGCTCTCCGGCATCGGGCGCGTCAACGGCATCGTCACAAACGGTGGCGCGGTCTCGCCCGGTATGTCCGCCGGCACGCTCACGATTTCAAACTACATGCAGACATCCGCCGGCACGCTCAACATCGAACTCGGCGGGACGAACGCGCCCGACCACGACCTCCTCGCAGCGGGCAGCGCCGCGCTTGGCGGAACGCTGAACGTCGCGCTCATCAGCGGCTATGCGCCCGCAAGCGGCGATTCAATTCCGATCGTCACCGCGTCCGTCGGACTCACCGGGACCTTCGCCACGGTCAGTTTTCCGTCCATCACAAGCGGGCTTGGATGGAGCATCGCCTATTCATCGGCGGCCGCGGTTCTCAGCGTCACCGGCTCCTCCGCCAACGGCTACGACCTCTACTCGCAGCAGATCACGAACGCCGCCCTCCGCGCGCCGGAAGCCGACGCCGACGCCGACGGCTACGCCAACCTCCTCGAATACGCCACCGGCGGAAATCCCACCAACATTGACGCCAGATCGCGCATGAGCAGCGCGCAAACGAACAACAATTTCGCCATCCAGTTTTCGCGCGACACCAACGCCGTTGACGTCACGCTCACCGTCGAAGGCGGCTACGCGACCACGAATGACGCCACCTGGACCGGCATCGCCGTGAACTCAAACGGCACCTGGAATGTTCCCGCGATCGTCAACGAAACCGGCGCAAGCCCCGTCACCGTCACCGTGCAGGACACCGCATCCGCCGCGACCAACCGCTTCCTCCGCCTCCGCGTCACCCGCCCGTAGCCGCGGGGCCCGCCGCGGTTTCGCGATCAGAATTTCCAATGATTGGAAAAACGAAACGGGCGGATTTCCAATCATTGGAACTCCGCCCGCCGTCGCAATTGAATCGCCAGTTTTACATCGCCGCGATGATCGCGTCGCCGAACTGGCTGCACTTGATCTCGGTCGCGCCTTCCATCAGGCGCGCGAAATCGTAGGTGACTTTCTTCGCGCCGATCGCGCCGTCCATACCTTTGATGATCAGGTCGGCCGCTTCGCCCCAGCCCATGTAGCGCAGCATCATTTCGCCGGAGAGAACGACGGAGCCGGGGTTCACCACATCCTTGTTCGCGTACTTCGGCGCGGTGCCGTGCGTCGCTTCGAAGATCGCGTGGCCGGTCACGTAGTTGACGTTTCCGCCGGGCGCGATGCCGATGCCGCCGACTTGCGCGGCGAGCGCGTCGCTCAAATAATCGCCGTTCAGATTCATCGTGGCGATGACATCGAATTCCGTCGCGCGCGTGAGCGATTGCTGGAAGCAGATGTCGGCGATGACGTCTTTGATAACGATACCGTTCGGAAGTTTGCACCACGGGCCCTTGTCGATTTCGACCGCGCCGAATTCCTTCTTCGCGAGTTCGTAGCCCCACTTCATGAATGCACCCTCGGTGAATTTCATGATGTTGCCCTTGTGAACGAGCGTCACGCTCTTGCGCTTGTTATCAATCGCGAACTGGATCGCCGCGCGCATGAGGCGGACGGTGCCTTCCTGCGAAACCGGCTTCACGCTGAAGCCCGCTGTGTTCGGGAAGCGGATCTTCTTAAATTCCTTCGGAAAGTTCGTCTCGATCAGCGTCCGGAATTTCACGGCGGCTTCGGTCCCGCTTTCGAATTCGAGGCCGGTGTAAATGTCCTCGGTGTTTTCGCGGAAGATCACCATGTCCACATCCTGCGGACGCTTCACCGGCGATGGAACGCCGGCGAAATAGCGCACCGGGCGCAGGCAGACGTAGAGATCGAGCAGCTGGCGCAGCGCGACATTGAGCGAACGAATGCCGCCGCCGATCGGCGTCGTCAGCGGGCCTTTGATGCCGACGAGAAATTCGCGGAACGCATCAACGGTTTCGTCGAGCAGCCACGACTGGTACGCGGTGAAACATTTTTCACCGGCGAAAACTTCCATCCATTTGATCTGTCGCTTGCCGGCATAAGCCTTCGCCACCGCCGCATCGAGAACGCGGACGGATGCGCGCCAGATGTCCGGACCGGTGCCGTCGCCTTCGATGAACGGAACGATCGGATGACTCGGCACCTTCAGCTTGCCGTCCGCACCCATCGTGATTTTTTCGCCGCCCGCCGGAATCTTGATCTTTTCGTATGCCATGTTCTGTTCCTCTGCCTCTGTTTGAAAGCGCGGAAGTTTATTCGACGGTCCGCTTTGTTCAACCCGAATCATCGGCTACTACCACAAAGTCGGATGCGCCCCGCAGAAGCGAAAGTTCCAATGATTGGAAATCCAGGGTGCGCCGGCTTCCAATCATTGGAAGCTATCGCAATCGAATCACGGGGCCGTCGGTCACGGCATCGTGACGCGGAGGCGCAGGAAGCGGTTGGTGCCGGCGGAGAGCCCGTCGGTCACGCTCACCGGCACCGGGTTCGTGCCGCCGGGTTCGGTTACGGTCACGCCGGGCGCGCTGCCCCAGATGCCGCCGGTGTTGGTGACGATGCCATTCCAGTTCGCATCGTTCGTCGCAGCGAACGCGCCTTCGACAACAAGCGAGACGTCGAGCGCGTTGGTGTTGCGGTTGAAGACGAGCGCGAGCTGCCCGTTGGTGAACCCGGCGCCCATGCGCGCGCGCGTGTCGGGCGCCGTCGGGCTTGATCCGGTCGCGTACTTCAGCAAGTTCGGATAGCCGTCGCCGGTGGCGCTGTCGTTGTAATTCGTGAAGGTGTTCGTGATCGCGGCGGCCCACGCGGAGTAGCTGGTGGCAGGCGGAGCGGTCGTGACGGAAAGCGTCACGGCGAAGCCGGTGTTCGTGAAACTCCAGGCGGCCCCGGCGGACAGCGGCGGAAGATTCGTCGCCGAGAAAGAGCCGGCGACAGTCGCGCCGGTGATGATCGTGAAGCTCTGTCCGATCTGCTCGGTGAAGCCGTTGATGTTTGTGACGGTCAGCGAACCGGCCATCTGGACGGGGCCGGGCGAGATGAGCTGATCGTAGCCATTCGCGGATGCGCCCGGAGCAGTTCCGCCGACTTCAATCTGTAATGTCCCATCAGCGGTCTGCGAATAGAAATTTCCCGCGGTCAACGTGCCGGTGATATTTGCGCCGGCCGGATTGGTGAAGCTGTCGTTCAAGACGCCCGCCTGGAGAAAGACGCGGTTCGTCGTCTGCACCAGCAGCATTCCGACGCCGTCCGGAAGTGCCGGCAGATTCGTTGCGGCAAAACGTCCGCTGACCACGCTGGCAACGATGATCGTGAAACACTGGCCGGGCTGCGGAATGAAATTGTCGAAGAGCGAGACCGAAAGCGTTCCGCCCAGCTGCGCCTCGCCGGCAGACACGAGCCGGTCGTAGCCGTTCGCGGACAATCCCGCGTTTATGCCGGCGAGTTCAATTTGCAAAACGCCGCTGGCGGACTGGGCGAAAAACGGCGCGTACGACTGCGTGCCGGTCGTGTTCGTGCCGGAGGGATTCACCACGCCGTTGTTCAGAAAGCCGACCTGCAACGCGACGCCGGTCGTTCCGTACACAACCGACCAGAGCGCGCCGCTGGAAAGCGCGGGCAGCGATGTCGAGGTGAACGAACCAGTCAACGAGCCGCCGCTGATGACCGAGAAAACGTTGCCGGTTCGAGGCGCGAACCCGCCGAAATTCGAGACGACGAGCGATCCCGACAACTGCACGGCACCGTAGGAATTCAACTGGTCATAGCCGTTGGTCGAGGCCGCGGCGTTCGTGCCGCCGAGCTGGATTTGCAGCGCGCCGTTGGTCAGTTGCTGGTAGCTGACCGGCGGCAGCGACAGCGCGCCCGTCGCGTTCGTGCCGGCGGGCGCGACCAGGCCGCCGTTGATGAGCGAACAATAAATATTCGTCCCGAAGAATTTTCCGCCCGCCGAAATCTGGATCATCGCCGGCGGCGACACCTGTCTGATCGTCTGATTATCGTAATCGCCAACGAAAAGATTTCCCGACGCATCGCGGCAGACTCCGTGTGGATTGTTGAAGCTCGCGCTTGCCGCCGGCCCATCCGCGGCGCCGTTTGCGCCCGTTCCTGCCGCTGTCGTGACGGTGCCGTCCGGCAAAATCGAGAGGATCGAAGCGCCGCCATCGGCGACATACACCGCACCCGACGCGCCAAGCGCAATTCCGGAACATGCGGCCGTGGCAATCGTGGAGACGAAGCCGGCCGGCGTGATTTTCCGGATCAGTCCGTTTCCCGTGTCGGCCACAAAAACGGTTCCCGACGAATCAACCGCAAGCGCGCCGGGATAACTGAACGTCGCGACATTTCCCGCGCCATCATTCGCGCCGAAGGCGGTCGTGCCGGCCAGCGTGGTCACATTTCCTGCCGGCGTAATTTTTCGGATCGCATTGTTGAACGTGTCGGCGACATGAACCGTGCCCGACGAATCAACGGCGATTCCGAATGGATTGCTGAACCGCGCCGCGGTTCCGCTGCCGTTTGTGTAACCGGAAACGCCCGTCAATCCCGCGAGCGTGCTGACGCTTCCGGCCGGCGTGATTTTTTCGATCACGCTGTTTCCATAATCGGCGACATAGACCGTGCCCGTCGAATCAACGGCCACACCAGCCGGACTCGAATTCACGAACAACGTTGCGAACGTCGTCGCCGCGCCGCCGCGCGTGACTTTCCGCACTGCGATATTTCCGGAGTCGGCGACATAGACGGTTCCTGACGAATCGAGCGCGACGCCCCACGGGCTGGAAAATTTCGCGACCGTCCCGGTCCCGTTCGCGCTGCCCGCCGAACCGCTGGAGCCCGCAAGCGTGCTCACATAGAATTGCGCCGTCGCGGGCCGCGGCGCGAGCATCGAGAGCGCGACGCACGCGGCCGCCGCGCTCAAAATCCTGACCGTAAATTCCCGCCTGTCGTTTCCAATTTTCACATTCGCATCTGCCGGCGGCGCCATCCGCGCACAACCGAAGGAGCGCGGAACTTACGGAGGACGCAAATCCGGCTCAACGAAAATACCCCGCCGCGCGCAATTCCGCCTTGTGCGGAAGTTCCAATGATTGGAAATTTGCGCGTGCCTGAATTCCAATCATTGGAAGCTGCGGATGTTTTTTTGCGCCGGAACCGGCGCATCGCGCGGCGTCTGTCCGGGACGCCGGGACCGCGAGGGAGGGGCGCGGAATGGCGGTGTTTTGGCGGCGCCGCGGGACGGTGAAGGGTCGCGCGGGATTCCGCGGCGCGGCGGCCCGGCAAAAGAAGTGGAAAAAAGCCTTGCCGGTGGCGGGCTGGTTGCTTACAAACTGCGCCCTTTGTTTAGAAAAGTTGAGGCAGACGTATGGGAAAATACAAGACCAAGACACGCAAGGCCGTTTCAAAACGGTTCAGAATGACCGGAACGGGCAAGGTCAAGCGCCCGCACGCTGGTACGGGACATTTGCTGAACAGCAAATCGCGCAAGCGCAAACGTCATTTGTCGAAGAGCGTGCTGGTCGCGCCGCAGTTTGTGAAGGCGATTCGAACCGCCTTGGGCCAATCATAAGAGGAGATTTGACATGCCACGGGCAACCAACGCGCCGGCGTCGCGCAAACGCCGCAATCGCCGGCTGAAACTCGCCAAGGGCTTCCGCGGAAGCCGCAGCAAACTTTTCCGCACGGCCACCGAGGCGGTGGACCGCGCGATGAAGTTGCACACGCTTCATCGCAAGCTCAACAAGCGGAATTTCCGCCGGCTCTGGACGGTGCGCATCGGCGCGGCGTGCAAGCTCAACGGCATCACGTACAGCCGCTTCATCAGCGGGTTGACGAAGGCCGGCATCGTGCTGAACCGCAAGATGCTTTCGGAAATCGCGATTCACGATGCGGCGGGCTTCACCAGCATCGTCGGCATCGCCAAGGCCAAGCTGGCCTGACGCAACAAATCGGAAGTCGAAGCGGGTCTGCCACTGGCAGGCCCGTTTCATTTTTCGCGCGGTTGCCACGCGGGGCGGATCCGGGTATTTTCGCATGTGGAGAAAAAGACATGAAATTTTCCGGTCGCCGTTTTGCGTTCACACTCATCGAACTGCTGGTGGTCATGGCCATCATCGCCATCCTCGCGGCGATCACGCTGCCGGCGCTGATGTCCGCGAAGTCCAAGGCCTACGAGGCCGACTGCGCAAACAATCTCAGCCAGATTGGCAAGGCGCTCGCCGGTTATTGCACGCAGCAAAACAGCAACACCCCCGCGCCCGACGGCACGGATAACGCGACCATCTACGGCGGTTCGGCCAGCAACCTCATCGCCCTGCTGTCCGATCAGGGCATGGAGACGAATTCCAAGGCCTGGTTCTGCAAACGCCACATGAAGTTTCTCAAGACGACACCCGATGATTTTTCCGCGATCCAGAAGCGGATCAGCTATTTTTATTGGGCATGGACATCCGCCGGCGCCGGCATGGACATGTTTGGCGGCGGGCCGTCCATCACCAACGGCTGGGTCTTCAAGGTGTGGTCCACAAACAAAATCGGCGGCGCTTCCGTCCTGATGAGCGATCCATTCTACGACCCGTCATTGTCCCTGCCGTCGGACATCTCCTCGCTTGTCACCACAAACACTCAGTTCCACTCCGGCACCGACACGGCGGTCCCCTTCACCGAACCCGGAACCGTCGTGCTTCTGACCGGCGGTGGCGTCAAAAAGATCGGCCCGAAACAAAAGTGATTCCCGGCGCAATTTCCAATCATTGGAAATCAACGCGCCGCCAGTTTCCAATGATTGGAAACCACGGTCAGTCCCTGCGGCCAAGCCGGTCCAGCGTCCAGGCATATTCGCGTGCGATGCTTTCCACCGCGCCGTGTGCGCGAAGCGGCGCCGGCAGCACGTCGAACGTGTAGGTTTCGATCTCAAGATGTTCGCAGCCGCCGGCGCGCAACCGCTTCACGAAGGCGCTGCTGATCTGGTCTCGCGTCGAGCCGAGCGCGTCGCCGCCGTCCCAGAAAAGCGGAACGTGGAAATGGCAGCGCACCTCGGCGACGTCGCCCGAGCGCGGCAGCTCTTCGAGCGCGGCGGGCAGGTCGGTCCACCGCTGGAGCGAGCCGTCGCCACGGCGCGCGATGGTCTGGTGGAGATAGGTTTCTTCGACGAACGCGGACAGCGCGGCGAGATGTTCCGGCGCGGCCTCGCAGGCGAGCGCGGCGCTGATCTGCACCTTCGAAATACGGATGCCGGCCGCGGCATATTTGTCCCACGCCTCCGCGAGGTCCTCGAATTGCAGCGCGACGTGGCAGGTGTCGAAACACACGCCCAGCCGACGCCGCAAAACGTCCTCCGCATGCGCGGTGGTGGTGCCGAGCCGGGCCGCGAGGGCCGGCGCGCCCGTGTGCCAGACGAATTTCATGAACTCGATGCACTCCGCCGTCGTCTCGATGAAGCACGCCGGTTCCGGCTCGAGGCCAAGGTGGATGTCGCGCCGCTTGCGCTGGCTGATGCGTTCGATGAAGGCGACCGCATCAATCAATCTCAGCACGGCCAGCTCGCGGTCTTCCGCGCTGGTGATCCAGTTCTTGAACGACACGGGAACCGTGCTGATGCTGCCGCTCACGTCGGCGGGCAGGAGCTCGGCGAGGATGTCGGCGAGCTGCAACGTGTAGCTGCGGCGCTCGTCCGTCCGCCAGTCCGGCGCGTAAACTTTTTCTTTCACCGGCCCGTCGTGAAAACGCCCGAAGGGAAATCCGTTGATCGTGAAAACGTAGAGGCCCATCTCGGCGAGGAACGCCTTGAAATCGCCGAGCCGGTGCGGATTTGAAAGCTCGGCGGCGGCGGTCGCACTCAGTCGCAACCCGAGTCCGAAATTCAAATCTGGCGCGACAAAATTCCGCACGGCCGTCGCCAGGTCGCGGATGGCCGCAAAATTTTCCGTCCACGTTTCGCCCCGGTGGATGTTCAGACAATATGTTAGATGAAGCGGAGGTTTATCTTGGACTCGCATAATAAAAAATAACCTGCACCTAATTATTAAAAATCTGTTAACGAGACAAACAGTGCATTCTTTGTTTCATCTGCGCAACTGCTGATTCGATAATTGTATAATCCATTTCGTGGACCTCGAATTTCGCGCCAAGCCCGCGCGGCATCGTCACGCAAAGCTCGCCGCCGAGGTGCTCCTGAAAATCGCGCAGGCCGCGGAGAATTTCCAGCGAGCCGTCACCATCGCGGCGCTCGAGCAAATCGTGCCACAGCGAAAATCCGGCGCGGCGAAGCCCGCCGGCGACCGCCTCGAATTCCGCCTCGGAGAGCCAGCCCTTCCGCAGCGCGTAAAACGAATCGAGCGCTATGCCGATGGCGACGGCCTGGCCGTGGCCAACCGCGTAGGCGGACATCTGCTCGAGCTTGTGCGCCGACCAGTGGCCGAAATCCAGCGGGCGCGCGCGGCCGAATTCAAACGGATCGCCGTTGGAGCGGATGTGATCGAGGTGAAGCTCCGCGCAGCGCGCGACCAGTTCTTCCATCGCCGCCTCGTCGCGATTCTTTAGCCGCGGCGCGAGTTCGCAGAGCCGCGCGAAAAATTTTGCGTCCTTGATGATCGCGACCTTGAACGCCTCGGCGATGCCGCCGGTCCACGCCGCATCCGGCAGCGTCCGCAAAAAATCGAGATCGTTGAGCACCGCGAACGGCGGCGCGAACGTGCCGAGAAGATTTTTCGTGTTCAGAAAATTGATCGCGTTTTTCACGCCGACGCCCGCGTCGTTTTGTCCGAGCACCGTCGTCGGCACGCGGATCAGCCGCAGCCCGCGGTGAAAAAGTGCGGCGGCAAACCCGACCGCGTCGAGCACCGCGCCGCCGCCGATCGCGATGACGAAGGCGTGGCGGTCCATTTTGTTGAGTGACAGAACCGCGATGATGTCGCCGACAACTTGCAGATTATTTTTGCAGCGCTCGCCGCCGGGCACGAGCCGCGGCAGCGCGACGAGGTCGAAAATCTCCGGCCGGTTCTCCAGGTAGGCCGCGGCATCGCCGGCCAGCGCGGGCCGCGCGCGGGCGACGGTATCGTCAATGAACACGGCCGCGCGGTGGCGGCGCACGCCGGCGGCGCGCGCGATCTCGGCCAGCAAGGTATTTTCGGGGGCAAACAATCCGCGCGTGAAGGCGACGGGATATTCGTAGCTCACGCTGAAGGCCTGCCGGATGATTCGTGGTTCCATGCGGGCACACTATAGACACGCCGCCGCGCAAGTTCCAACATCCGGCAATCAGCCGATTGTCGTCGTGCCGCTGGTTTCCAATGATTGGAAACTGGCGGGCGCGGAACTTCCAATCATTGGAGATGACGTGGCGCCGTGCTCGGTGCGGGCCTCGGCGAGCGTGTCTTCGAGCATGTCAATGCTGTGGTCCCAGGCGAAACGCTCGACGGCGAGGGCGCGCGCGTGGCGGGAAATTTTGTGGCGCAGCTCGTCGTCGGTGAGCAGCAGCTCGATGTAGTCGGCCATGAGGCGGGGCTGGTCGGCGATGAAACAGTTTTCGCCGGTGTGCAGCGGCATGCCTTCGCTGCCCAGCGCGGTGGTGACGATCGGCAGGCCCATGGCCATGGCCTCGAGAATTTTTACGCGCAGGCCGGAGCCGAGCCGCACGGGGCAGACGAAGACGCGGGCGCGGCGGAGATAATCGCGGATGTCGGCGACGACGCCGGTGACGATGACGGAGGGATCGCGCGCGGCGAGGCTCTGCAGCGTGCGCTGCGCGCCGGGGCCGATGATGTAGAATTTCAGGTTCGAGCGGCGGCGCTTGAGCACCGGCCAGACTTCGTGGACGAACCACATGGCCGCGTCGAGGTTCGAGAGGTTTTCGAAGTGCCCGCTGAAAAGAATCGCGTCCTCCATCTTCGCCTCGATCGCGGGCGTGAAGTACGTCGTGTCCACGCCGGCGGGGATGACGGAGATGCGCAGCGCAGGTTCGTGGTGGAGAATTTCGAAGCGCTCCTTCGCGGTGAGCACGAGCACGCGGTCCATGTTGCGGAACATTTCGATTTCGTAGCGCTGGAGACTTTTGATGTTGAGCCACGACCGCAGCCCGCGCAGCCGCCAGCCGAGGATGTCGGCGACCTTGCGGTACGATGCGGCGACGCTGAAATGGCAGGACGTGATTTTGCGGATCGCCGGCAGATACGGATTGCGAAAAAGATACTGGCCCATCGGCGAAAATTCCGCGATGGCCACGTCGTAGCGGCCGTGCTCCACCATTTCGCCGACGCGTTTTTTCAGCACGGGATCGGCGAAGTCCGCAAAATAGGGCGGCGTGTGCGAGCAGTAGAGCCGCACCGCGCGCGACGCGAGATTGATCGGCTCGGGCAGCGGCCGGGTTTCAAGTTCCGTCAGGCAGTCCTTGAATTCGTGGGCGTGCTGCAAATCGTCGCCCTCGGTGAAGCACGCCAGCGCGATCTGGTGGCCGCGCGCGGCCAGCCGCTTGATCCGCTCGCGCACGATGACGTGGCCGCCGCTGACGGCGGCGTGCGGCAGGCGCGTTGATAGGAAGAGAATTTTCATCCGCGGACGGAAACATACGCGCTGCGCCGCGAAACTTGAAACCCGAATCTCGAATTTTGAAATCTTCCGCGCCGGCGTTGTCGGCAAAACTCCATCCTGCTATCTGTGGTCGAAATCCATCAGGAGAAAACAAAATGAATCGCGAAGTCATCCGCACGAACAAAGCCCCTGCGCCCATCGGCCCCTACAGCCAGGCGATCCGCTGCTCCGGCAGTTTGCTTTTCGCCTCCGGCCAGATTCCGCTGGATGCCGCCACCGGCCAGCTCGTCACCGGCGACATCCAGGCGCAGACGCGCGCGGTGCTTAACAACGTGAAGGCGGTTCTCGAGGCCGCCGGCGCGACGTTTGCGAACGTCGTGAAGACGACGGTGTTCCTCGCCGACATGAACGAGTTCGCGGCCATGAACGCCGTCTATGCGGAATTCTTCACCGGCGATTCCTGCCCCGCGCGCTCGACCGTCCAGGTTGCGCGGCTGCCGAAGGACGCCAAGGTCGAAATCGAAGTCGTCGCCGCGGTTTGATTTCGCGGTCATTTCCAATGGTTGGAACTGGCCGGCGAAGAATTCTTCCAATGATTGGAAATGGCGGGCGCGGAAAGTTCCAATGGTTGGAAGTTGCGGACGTTGCGGCGGGACGCGGCGGGGAATGGCTCGACTTCAATCCGGAAGCGGGACATGATGGCGAGACGATGGTCACGTTTCCATGAACGAACGGGATGTTCAGAATTCGGGTGACGTGCGCGCCGGCAACGATGAGGTGCGCGAGTAGGTCGCACGGGCGCTGAAGGAGAGCGAGGAACGCTACCGGACGCTGGTGGAGTCGTCGCCGGATGCGGTGGTCGTGCATCGCGATTTGCGTTTTCTTTTTGCGAACCCGGCGGCGCTGCGTTTGTACGGCGTCAAATCCTTCGAGGAACTCCGCAATAAATCGGTTCTTGATTTTATTCATCCCGACCATCTCGCGTCGGTGAAGACGCGCATCCAGCAGGTGGCTGCGGGATGGAAGGTGCAGCGCATGGACCAGCGGATTGTGCGGGCCGACGGCGTCGTGGTGGATGTGGAGGCGACAGGCGCGCCGATCACTTTCAACGGGCTGCCTGCCGTGCAGGCGATCATTCGTGATGTGACGGACCGGACGCGCGCGGAGGCCGCGCTGCGCGAGAACGAGGAGCGGCTCCATCGCGGACTGAAAAACTCGCCGATCTTTCTGGGGCAACTGGACAGGGACTTGCGGTTCACCTGGGTCAGCCATACGCGGCACGGTTTCGAGGAAAAGGATGTGCTGGGCAGGCGGCCGGATGAGCTGGCGCCTCCGGAACAGGTGCCCGAACTGATGTCGCTTCTGCAGGAGGTGCTGGCCACGGGCAAAGGCCAGCGGCGAATCATCAGCGGGTTTGCGGGAAAGAACCGCTGGGTTTACGACGCGGCGGCCGAGCCGCTGTTCGACAATGCCGGCGCCGTCGTCGGGCTGATGGTCGCGCAAACCGACATCGCCGACCGCGAGCACTTCAAGCGGGCCTATCAGGAAAGCGAGACGCGCTATCGCGATTTGTCAGACGGCGCGCCCGACGCGATCATCGTTCATAGTGACGACAAATTCTTGCACGCGAACCCGGCCGCGCTGAAACTTTTCAGGGCGCGTTCCTTTGAAATGCTGCAGCATTTCGACGTGCTCGATCTGGTTCATCCCGACGACCGCGAAAAGGTCAGGGCACGCGGGGAAATGGTGGCAAAAGGCGCGAAGACTCCGCTGATTGAACACAGGTGTGTCGTGCTGGACGGCAGCGTCGTGCCGGTCGAGTCAACCACATGGCAGATTGATTTCGCTGGCACTCCCGCCTTTCAGACGGTCATCCGTGACATCACCAAACGAAGAAAGGCGGAAGAGGCGCGAAATGAAATTGATGAACGGTTTCGCTCCGCGCTGAGCAATTCCCGCGATGTGATTTATCGCGCCAATGTGCGGACTGGCGCTTTCGACTACATCAGTCCTTCTGTGGAGACTGTTACAGGCTTCACGCCTGCAGAAATGATGGCACTGAGTGTTGCGACTGCGGCGGAGCTGATTCATCCCGATGATTTGCCGGCGATGAAGGCAGCAATCGAGAAGCTTGAGCAGTGGGGATCGGCCGATGTGGAGTATCGCCAGCGGACCAAGAGCGGAGACTACCGCTGGCTGTCCAACCGCCTGACGTTGATCAGAGATGGCGCGGGCCGGCCGCTCTACCGCATCGGCAATATCCGCGACATAACCGAGCAAAAACAATTCGAAGAAAGCCTCGCGCGAAGCCGGCAGATGCTCGATGCGCTCGTGAACGCCAGCCTGGAAGGAATCATGTTGATCGCCTTGGACGGGAAGATTCTGGCGACGAATTCTGCCATGGCCGTCCGGCTTGGCGGAACAGTGAACGACTTGATCGGCGCGAATGTATTCGATCGTCTTTCTCCGAAGGTGGAGGAATCGCGGAAAGCGTACATGGATGAGGCCGTCCGCTCGGGCCAGCCGCTGCGTTTTGAAGACCAGCGGGAAGGATCATTCTTCGACAACAATATCTATCCAGTGGCGGATGCCGACGGGAATATCTCGGCCGTCGCCATCTATACCGCGGACATCACCGACCACAAACTTGCGCTCGAAGCGCTTCAGCATCTCATGGAAAAAGAACGGCTGCTGGCAAAACAGCTGGCCGCCCTGCACGAAATCACGTCGGCGCTGCAACAGACGACGAGCCTCGATGACCTGTGCCGCATGGCCGTCGAGCTTGGCCGCAGCCGGCTTCATTTCGAACGAATAGGAATCTGGTTTTGTGACGGCCGAGATTTCATCAAGGGCACCTTCGGCACCGACGAAGAGGGCCGGACGCGCGACGAACGCGACCGGCGGCTGCCTGTCCTGCCGCAAAGCGCCATCGCGCGCCTGATGTCCGGCCGGCTGCTTTCGGAACTGAGCACAGATGTTGATCTGTTCGACGATCACCGCCGGTTGATCGGGCACGGCACACGGCTCGTTGCTGCGATATGGTCGGGTGAAAGAATCACCGGGTGCCTGTTTGCCGACAACCTGCTTCGTCATGAGCCGATGACGGACCAACACCGCCGGCTTCTGGAATTGTATGCGTCACGCGTCGGCACACTCGCCGAGCGTGTGCGTGCCGAAGATGCGTTGCGACAAAGCGAGGGGAAGTATCGCAATCTTCACGAGAGCATGAACGAAGCTTATGTGATCGTGGAAATGGATGGACGACTGCGGGAATGGAATCGCGCCTACCGCGAAATGCTCGGATACAACGATGAAGAGTTGCGCGGTCTGACCTATATGGACGTGACGCCCGCGAAGTGGCATGAGTTCGAAGCCAGGATCACGCGGGAACAACTCATGACGCGGCGGTATTCAGATGTTTATGAGAAGGAATACCGGCGAAAAGACGGCACCGTTTTCCCCGTCGAATTACGCACATTCATCATCCGGAACGATGACGGCCACCCCTCTGGCATGTGGGCCATCGCGCGCGACATCACCGAGCGCAAGCGCACCGAGGAAGCGTTGATCGAACGGGAGCAGCGCGCGCGCAACATTGTCTCAACCGCGATGGATGGTTTCTGTCTGGTGAATGAGCAAGGGCGCATCTTGGATGTCAATGAGGCGATGTGCCAACTGCTGGGATACACCCGGAATGAGATACTCAACCTGTCGATTCCCGACTTGGAAGCCGCCGAAACGGCAGAAGCGACTGCCTCGCACATACAGAAAATAATCGCGACGGGCGGTGACTATTTCGAATCGAAGAACCGGCGCAAGAATGGGGAGATCATCTCCGTCGAAATCAGCGTGACCTGGCAGCCTGCGCGGCAGGTGCTCTACGTCTTCACTCGTGACATCACTGCACGCAAGCAGACTGAAGAGGCGTTGCAGCGAAGTGAGGAACGATTCAGATCGGTTCTGGAGAGTTCGCTCGATGCCGCGTATCAGCAAAATATGCAGACAGGCGTGTACGACTATCTGAGTCCCGTTATCGAACGCATAACCGGCTACACGGTGGAGGAATTCAATGACGTGCATCGGCGGGCCAAAGCCCTTTGGCAACACATCACGAACAATACGGTGAAGGAATTCAATCAGGCGGATGCTAGGAAGACGCTGGCATGGGTGCATCCAGATGATCTGTCGATCTTGATGGCGGAAGTTGATCAAATGTCGTTGCCGGGAAAAATAGATGGTGCGTTCGAGTACCGTCTAATGTGCAAGGATGGCAGATATCGGTGGCTTTCGATCAACTACAAGATCCATCGCGACGAGTCTGGTCGTCCAGTCCGCCGCACGGGCAACGTGCGCGATGTCACAGAACGGAAGTTGATCGAGGAAAAAGTGCGGCAAAGTGAGGAACGATTCAGATCCGTTCTGGAGAATTCACTCGATGTCGCCTACCAGCGGAATCTCCAGACAAAAAGATACGAATACTTGAGTCCCGTATTCGAACAACTCACTGGTTACCCCATCAAAGAAATCCAGAATGCCGGCGACGATGCTATTCTCGCATTGATCCATCCGGACGACGTGCCGCTCGCGAACATGGCGTTCGAAAAGGCGTCTGTTTCCGAACATGCCAGCGGCATGTTTGAGTTCAGACTCAAATGCCAGAATGGCCAGTACCGATGGCTCTCCGACTTTTTTACGATCCAGCGTGACGCTGAGGGAAAGCCGCTCTTCCGCACAGGTAGCGTCCGCGACATTACCGAACACAAGCGGGTCGAGACCGCGATCCAGCAGAGCGAAGCGCGATTCCGTTCTGTTCTGGAGAATTCTGTTGATGTCGCATACCGGTGGGATCTCAGGCAGGACCGCTACGAATACATCAGTCCCATCATGGAGGACGTGTCGGGTTACAAGCCGGCCGAACTGAGCGAAGCAGGCCTGAAGAAAGTGTTTTCTTTGATTCACGATGATGACCGCAGCGTGGTTGAACAGGAGGTCGGGAAACTTGCGGCGTTGGAAAAAAGCGAAGTTCTCTGCGAATACCGGTTCAAATGCAGGAGCGGAAAGTTCAAGTGGTTTGCCGATCGCTTCAGGGGAACGAGAGACGAAAACGGTCGGTTGACTTACATCACCGGTGTTGTTCGTGACATCACAGAACAAAAGCTGATGGAAGAATTGCTGCGTCAGAACGAAGAGCGTTTTCGCACGCTGGCGGAGGCCATGCCGCAGCAAATCTGGATCGCTGACGCGCAAGGCAGGCCCGAATATGCCAACCGGCGGCGTACCGAATACACCGGCCTGAGCATGGAAGACGTGCAGGCACAGGGCGGCTGGTGGTCCGCTGTTCATCCGGATGATGTCGTGCAAATGAGGGCTTCACAAGATGAGTGCGTGCGCGGCACCCGGCCCGTCTTCGAATTTGAATATCGCCTGCGCTGCGCGGCGGACGGCCAATATCGCTGGTTCCTGGGCCGCGCCATTCCGATCCGCGATTCCACGGGCCAGATCTTCAGGTGGCTCGCCACATCCACCGACATCCACGACCAGAAACGAGCGGAGGAAACGTTGCGCCGCTCGCACGAGGAACTGGACCAGAAAGTTCGCGAGCGCACGACGGAACTTGAAAAACTCGCGAAAGACCTTGCCGCCAGCGAAGGCAGGTTTCGCGCACTCGTCGAAAACATCAACGACATCGTGTACCAGACCGACGCGCAGGGCCGGGTCATCTACATCAGCCCCACCGTTGAGCGATACGGGTTGCAGGCCGATCAAGTCATCGGCCGGCACATCTCGGAATTCCTCCACCCGGAAGACCGCCCAAAGGTGCTGGCCGATTTTGCGCGTACGATTTCAACAGGCCGGGGTCTTCCCACCATCTTTCGCGTCGTGACGCCGAAGGGCGAATTCTGGTGCGAGGATCACGGAAAGCTTCAGCTCGACAAGGACGGCAACCCCGCGGGCATCGCCGGCGTCTTTCTGGAAATTACGGAACGCGTTCACGCGCACCAGAAGCTCCTCGAATACCAGAAGCAGCTCCGCGCCCTGGTGGCCGACCTGACCGTGGCCGAGGAGCGCGAGCGCCGCCGAATCGCCGCGGGCCTGCACGACGATGTCGGCCAGATGCTGATTGCCGCCAAGATCAAACTCGATCAGATCGCGCACACCAGCGACCCGTCCAAGGTCCACGTCCTGCAGGCGGAGGCCGACCGCCACCTCGACCGCGTCATGTCCGAGCTGCACTCGCTCACCTTCGAGCTTGTCTCGCCCGTGCTTCAACGGCTCGGATTCGCCGCCGCCGTTGACCAGCTCTGCGAAGACGTGCGCTCGCATCACGGCATCACCATCACCTTCGATGACGACAAAAAATCGAAACCGCTCGGAGCCGAAACCGAGATCATTCTTTACCACGCCGTCCGCGAACTTCTCCGCAACGTCATCCGCCACGCCGGCGCGGTGAACATCCGCATCACCTTCCACCGGCGGGACGGCGAGGCGGAGATCATCGTCGAGGACGACGGCAAAGGATTCGACATCGCCCGGGCCGGCGGCACCTTCGGCCGCAAGGGCGGCTTCGGGCTGTTCACCATTCGCGAACGCATGAAACATCTCGGCGGGCGATTTGAAATCACGAGTGTCGCACCCCGCGGCACGCGAATATGGCTGGCCATCGCGCTCGCGGAGAAAGCCGCAACATGAGCATCTCCATCGTACTGGCCGACGACCACCCTATCTTGCGCGAAGGCCTGCGCAGCCTCATCGAACGCGAGCCGGACATGACCGTCGTGGGCGAGGCCGAAAACGGCCGCGACATCGTCCGCATCGCGCGCGAAAAACGCCCCGACGTCGCCCTGCTCGACATCTCCATGCCCGGCCTCAACGGCATCGACGCCACGCGCCAGATCATCGCCGGATCGCCCGGCACCCGCGTCCTGTGCCTCACCATGCACGACGCCCGCAAATTCATCGAGGCCATGCTCGAAGCCGGCGCCACCGGCTACATCCTCAAAAACGACGTAGCCCGCGAACTCGCGCACGCCATCCGGGCCGTCGCCGGCGGCAAAACTTTCCTCAGTCCGTCCATCGCCACCGAAGCCGTCCGCGGACTCTTCGAAATGCGCCGCGCCTCCGCCAACAGCGTCTTCGCCGAACTTTCGAGTCGCGAGCGCGAAACCCTGCAGCTCATCGCCGAGGGCCACTCCAGCAAGGAAATCGGCGTACGCCTCAACCTCAGCGAAAAAACCGTCATCGTCCACCGCAACAATCTCATGGCCAAGCTCGGCATCCACAACATCGCCGACCTCACCCGCTACGCCATCCGCGAAGGCATCATTGACCCCTGAGCCGCGCCCCCGCATTTCCAATCATTGGAACTTTGCGAGCCGAATTCTTCCAATCATTGGAAATTTGCGCGGCCGAATTTTCCAACGGTTGGAAAGTCTGCTACGTTTCCGCGCATGGCAAATCCCGCCACGAACGAAATGAAGATTCCGCAGGCCGCGCGGCGGCTGCGGCTGACGGCCGTCACCGTGCTCGCGCTCGGCGCGGCGCTGTCGGTTTTTTTCTGGCGCGCGCGAAACGGCTACGAGCGGCGCGAACTCGACGCCGCGCTGTCGGCCGAAAGCGACAGCCTCGCCGCGGCGGTTTCGCGCGAGGTGGAGACGTTCGCGTCGGTGCTGACCTCCATGCGGCAGTTGCACACGCTTTCGGCGCACATCACCGACGAGGATTTCCGCGAATTCGTCACGAAGGGGCTGGCCCATCCGACCGCCGTGCTCCACGCCTTCGGCTTCGCGCAAAATATCACGGCGGCGGACCGCGCGCAGATCGAGGCCGACAGCGGGCCGCGCGCGCTTCACATCATCGAGCGCGACGGCCGCGGCGGCTTCCGCGCCGCCGGCGCGCGCACGCAATATTTTCCGCTCACCTACCAGTTTCCCGACGAGGGCATCGGCGTGTCCAATGGCTTCGACCTCGCCACCTCGCCGCTGGTGGCCGCGGCGGTCGAGCGCATGTCGCTGGCCGGCGGGCTGGCGATCTGCGGGCCGGAATGGGGGCCGCAGGGCCGCGATTATCTCGCGCTCGCGCCGATCATTTATGTGATGACGGGAAAAGACGGCCGCCCGACCGGCGGATATTTGACCGGATTTGTCGCCGGCCTTTTTCGCCCGCCGTCCATCCTCGCGCCCGCGCTGAAACTCGCCGAGGGCCGCGGCCTGAAACTTTCGCTCGTGGATCATCCGCCGGCCGGGAAGCCTCAGATGGCGGACGAAAATGGCGCGCGGATGCAGGAACGCCCGCTGGAAGTTCTCGGCCAGATCTGGACGCTGCGATTCGTCGCTGAGCCGAAGTTCACCGGCCATTATCTCACCGCCCAGCCGCAACTGCTGCTGACCGGCGGGCTGGCGTTCACGTGCCTGTTCGCGCTGCAACTTTTCATGCTGGGACGGCACGCCGCGTCGGTCGAAAACGAAGTCCGGCTGCGCACGGCGGAATTGCGCGCCGCAAACGAAGCGCTGGAAAAATCAATGGCCGAGCGCCGGCGGCTCGAACAGGAAGTGCTCGACATCAGCACGCAGGAGCAGCAGCGCGTCGGCCGCGATTTGCACGACTCGCTCGGCCAGAAGCTCACCGGCGCGGCGTACCTGAGTCGCGCGCTGTCCGACGAGCTTGCCGGCGCGCCGCAGGGCGCTGCCGCCGCGAAGATCAACGGAATTTTGAAGGACGCCACCGCGCAGGCGCGCCGCATCGCCCGCGGCCTCTCGCCGATTGATCTTTCCGAGGGCGGGCTGGCCGACGCACTGCGGCGGCTCGCGGAGGAAACATCGCAGGTGTTCAACATCAGTTGTCTTTTCCACGGCGACTCCGCGCCGGTGCTCGGCGGCGGAACCACCGCGTCGAATCTTTATCAGATCGCGCAGGAGGCCGTGAACAACGCGGTCCGCCACGGCGCAGCGAAAGAGATCACGATTCTGCTCGAAGGCACGGCCGGTCGCGCGGGCGACGATCAGAAGTCAGGAATTGGGACTGCAAAGAATGGCGAGTTGGTCATCGAGGACAACGGCCGCGGGCTGCCGCCGAATGCGACGCAGGGCGATGGCATGGGCCTTCGGATCATGCGCTATCGCGCCAGCCTCATCGGCGGCGAACTGAAAATCGAGCGCGGCCGCGATGGCGGAACGACCGTCGTCTGCCGGTTCCCGATTTGAACTTGGAACTTGGAACTCCGCAACGGCAATATCGCTTCATGCCTGATCAACACCGCATCTTCATCGTGGACGACCACTCCGTCGTGCGCCACGGCCTCGCGACGCTGCTCGCGCGCGTGCCGGAGCTGCGCGTCAGCGGCGAGGCGGCCAGCTACGAAGAGGCGCTCGCCGGCATCTCCGCGCAGCCGCCGGATCTGGCCGTCATTGACATCACGTTGAAGGATCGCAGCGGCCTCGACCTGATTCGCGAGCTGCGCGCGAAGCTGCCCGATTTGAAAACGCTCGTGCTGTCCATGCACGATGAAATGGAATATGCCGAGCGCGCGCTCCGCGCCGGCGCACGCGGCTACGTCATGAAAGAAAACGCCGACGACGTTCTCGTCGAGGCGATCCGCGCCGTGCTGCGCGGCGAAGTTTATGTCAGCCCCACCGCGAGCAAGCGCATGGTCCGCAACATCGCCGAAGGAACCGCCGAGCCCGACACCGCCGGCGGCATCGCCAGCCTCACCGACCGCGAGCGCGATGTGTTCGAGCGGCTCGGCCGCGGCTACACGACCAAGCGCATCGCCGACGAACTCGGCCTGAGCGCGCGCACCGTCGAAGTCCATCGCGCCAACATCAAGCGCAAGCTCAGCTGCGCCGATGCCGCACAGGTTCTGCGCGAGGCCGTAAAATTCGTCGAGGCGCGGCGATGAGATTCAGGTTTCGAGGTTTCTGCCGGACATGATCTCCGCGCTGCTCATCGTGTCTGCATATCTGCTCGGCGCCGTGCCGTTCGGCCTGCTGGTGGCGCGCGCGCGCGGCGTGGACATCCGCACCGTTGGCAGCAAAAACATCGGCGCGACGAATGTCTTCCGCTCCATCGGCAAACCGTGGGGCGTGCTCACGTTCTTGCTCGACGCGCTCAAAGGCTTCGCGCCGGCTTTCCTTTTTCCAATGATTGGAAAATGCGCCTGCACAAATTTCCAACCATTGGAAAATCTCGGCCTGTGGTGCGGCGCGGCGGCGATCATCGGCCATAATTTTCCGGTCTATCTGCGGTTCAGAGGCGGCAAGGGCGTGGCGACGAGCGCGGGCGTTTTGCTCGGCATCGCGCCGCTGGCCGTCGCCATCGGGCTGGCGGTGTGGGCGGTGATTTTTTTCACGACGCGCTACGTCTCGGTCGCCTCGATCTGCGGCGCGCTGGCGGTGCCGCTGGTCGGCTGGCTCTTTTATTTAAGGAAAGGAATCGTCCTGCCGGTTGTGCTCACGCTGCTCGCCGCGCTGATCATCTGGCGGCACCGCGCGAATATCCAGCGGCTCATCGCGGGAACGGAACATCGGTTCACGAAAAAGGGATCTGCGTCATGAACGGAACAACGATTATCGGCGACGGCGGCTGGGGAACGGCACTGGGCATTTTGCTTTCTCGCGGCGGACACGGCGTGACCATGTGGAGCCATGACGCGAATTACGTTCGCCTCATGCAGAACGAACGGATCAATCCGAAATTTCTTCCGGGCATCCCACTGCCCGCAGACTGGACGTTCGAGACCGATCCCGCGGCGGCGGTTCGCGAGGCCGAAGTCATCGTACTGGCCGTGCCGTCAAAATTCTTCCGTCCCACACTCGAACGCTTCGCCGGTTTGATTCCGCCAAGCGCCGCGATCGTCAGCGTCGCGAAAGGCCTCGATCAAAATTCACGCCAGCGGATGACGCTCGTGGCCGAGCAGGCGCTGCGGCACACGCCCGTCGCTGCGCTTTCGGGACCGAGCCTCGCAAGCGAAGTCGCGCACGGCACGCCGACCGCCGTCACGATTGCCTGCGCCGACCACAACATCGCGGTGAAATTGCAGCGGCATTTCAACGGGCCGACCTTCCGCGTTTACACCAGCGACGATGTCATCGGCGTCGAAATCGGCGGCGCGCTCAAAAACGTCATCGCCATCGCCGCGGGCATCAGCGACGGCCTCGGCTACGGCGACAACACGAAGGCCGCGCTGGTCACGCGCGGACTGGCCGAAATCATCCGCATCGGCATCGCGCTCGGCGCGCGGATCGAAACATTCGCCGGGCTCAGCGGCGTCGGCGATCTGATGGTCACCTGCAACAGCCGGCTGAGCCGCAACCACGGCGTCGGCGAGCGGCTCGGTCGCGGCGAAACTATGTCCGATATTCTGGCGGCGATGGAGCAAGTCGCCGAAGGTGTCTGGACGTGCCGCGCCGCGCGCGCGCTGGCGCACGATGTCGGGATCGAGCTTCCGATCACCGATCAAGTTTATGCGGTCTGCCACGAAGGCAAGGATCCGCGCCGCGCCGTCATCGAATTGATGGCGCGCGATCCGAAGCCGGAAAAACATTGAGCCGAAATGCGGGCGCCGGGCCGACCGAGGGACTTGGAACTTGGAACGTCACCCTGGTTTGTGGTACGGACACCTCATGCGCAAATTCCAGCTTCACATATTTTCCGCCGCGCTGGCCGCGTCGGTCCTGCTGTCGTGCAACTCGATGTCCTCGGGACCACAGCCGTCAGTGCCGCTCACCAAGCAACAGATTGAGGCGCTTGCGGCGCGCGCAAAAGAACCGCAGTTGAACGGCATCATCATCTATCCGTCTGAAAACGGTCCCGTCTTCGGCGGCGTCTGGCACATGCATGAAAGCGAAGTCGCCGCGATCAACTTCCCGGCGATTGATTCCGACCGCGCGCCGATCGTCTCCATCGGCACCGCGGATGATCGCCTCAACGCCCTGCTCGACACTTCCTCGCCGCTGACTTGGGCGACGCTGCCGGCCATGGCTAAAATGGACATCAAGCTGATCAAATCGCCGACGCTGCTGGGTGCGCGGCCCACGCATGTTTACAATTCGTTCGGCGGGTTTCTCGGCGTGGCCAGTCATCTCAACGTTGACCAGATCAGCATCGGCAACGCGCTGTTTTATGTCCTGGCCGCCTCCGGTCCGCTCGGCACACTTTCCCGCGGACTCGACAGCGCCAACATCAGCGTCGTCTTCGGCGTGGACATGCTGAAGGCCTTCAACCACGTCCAGTTCAATTTCCCCGCGCAGCACGTCGTGCTCTCGGCCAGCTCCGACTACCAGCCTTCCGATGCGAAGCTGCTGGCCAGCATCCCGCTGATCGTCACCAACTCCGGCATCGTTGTCGCCGGTTCGATGGATGGATCGCCGACGAATTTCGTCATAGACACCGGCGGCGACTACGCCATCGCCCTGCCGCCCGGACGGCCCGCCGGAAAAATCCAGCAGGTCAGCCTCGACGATCTGGTCATGCGCGACCTGCCCGGCGTGCCCGGCAGCGACCTCGCGCTCGGCCAGATCACCATGCCGCGCATCGGCCGCCAGGCGCTTGCGCGGTTCAAGATGACGCTCGATTTCCGCGCGAAGAAAATTCACTTCGAAAAGCCCTGAGACGTTTCCGTTCCCGTTTCGTGATTGACGCCCCGGGCACGGCGCGTAATTTAAGACACCACTATCTGAAATCTTATGAGCGTCCTTTCAAAAAGCTGTGTTTACGGATTGCGCGCGACCCTCTACGTCGCCGGGTTCGGCGCGGACCGCAAATTCGTCCCGATCCGCGAAATCTCCACCGAGCTCGGCCTGTCTTTTCATTTCCTCACGAAAATCCTCCAGCAGCTGACCGAGGCCGGGCTGCTGGAATCCTACCGGGGCCCCAACGGCGGCATCGCCCTCGCCCGCGACGCCGGGAAAATCTCATTACTCGACATCGTGAAGGCGATTGATGGCGATGCGCTTTTTGAAAGCTGTATCCTCGGCCTCGCCAGATGCAGCGGAGCGCATCCCTGCCCTCTTCACGAAACCTGGGGCAAACAGCGCGATGAACTTGCCGCGGCCCTCAAGCGCACGAGCCTCGGTTCGTTGAGCGCCCCCGTGCTGAACGAAGAACTGTGCCTCCGCGACAAGCCAAAACCGCAAGCGGCCCGGCGAAAAACGCGCGGCCGCTGAAGTCAAAATCAAGCCCGCCCCCATGACACATTGTGGCAGGCGCAAAAAAATGTTCGTGCTTTTTCTCCAATCATTGGAAAACTCCGCCCCGCAAGTTTCCAATCATTGGAAGTGACGATGACCCGCGGTGCGGGTGGAGAGAAAAAATGTTTGCCGGAGTTTATACAGCGATTGTGACGCCGTTCGCGAAGAGCGGCGCGGTGGATTATGCGCGGCTGCGCGACCTGATCGAGTTTCAGATCGCCGGCGGCGTGGCGGGCATCGTGCCGGTCGGCACGACGGGCGAGTCGCCGACGCTCGATTTCGACGAGCACCACAAGGTGATCGAGGAAACGATCCGCACAGTGGCGGGGCGTGTCAAAGTCGTCGCCGGAACGGGCGGCAACGCAACGAGCGAGGCGCTCGAACTCACGCAACATGCGAAAGACGCGGGCGCCGACGCGACGCTGCAGGTCACGCCGTATTACAACAAGCCGAACGCGCTCGGACTCGTGCGCCATTTTTCCGCCGTCGCGGATTTGGGCCTGCCGGTCATTTTGTACAACGTGCCCGGCCGCTGCGGCCGCGATATTCCGATTGAAGTCGTCGTCGAACTTGCGAAGCACCCGAACGTCGTCGCCGTCAAGGAAGCCGCCGGAAGCGTCGAACGCGTCAGCCAGATCGTGACGCGCTGCGATCTCGATGTTTTGTCGGGCGACGATTCGCTCACGCTGCCGATGATGTCGGTCGGCGCGAAAGGTGTCATCAGCGTCGTGTCGAACGTCGCGCCGCGCCCGCTTTCGGAAATGGTCGCGCACGCGCTCGCCGGACGCATGAACGAAGCGCGTGCGATTCATCTGAAATATTACCGACTGTTCACGGATCTTTTCATCGACACGAATCCGATCCCGGTGAAAACCGCGCTCGCGATGATGGGCAAGATTGACGAAGTCTTCCGTTTGCCGATGTGCGAAACATCCGAGGCGAACAAGACGAAACTTCGCGAACTGCTGAAATCGCTGGGATTGTTATGAGCAAGAACGTCGTAGTCGTCGGCGCCGGCGGCCGCATGGGCAAAACGATTATCCGCTATTTGCTCAGCGGTGCCGTTCCCGATTTGAAATTGATCGGTGCGGTTGATCTTTGGGATTGCCCGGACCGCGACAAAGATGCAGGCCTCGCTAGCGGGGCGAAAGAGTCGGGTGTGAAAATCATGACCGATCTTTCCGCGCTCGTTCCGCAAACCGATGTCGTCATTGATTTCAGCTCGCATCACGGAACCGTCGGCAACGCCGAGCGATTCGCGAAATGGGCAAAACCAGCGTGGATCATCGGCACGACGGGAATCGGCGCGGACGGCAAAGCGGCCATCGCAGCCGCGGCAAAAATAATTCCCGTTGTTTTCGCGCCGAACATGAGCCTCGGCGTGAACCTGCTTCTCGCGTTGCTCGAACAAGCCGGACGCGCGCTGAAAGACCGCGGCTACGACGTCGAAATCATCGAACGACATCACCGGAAGAAAAAGGATTCGCCCAGCGGCACCGCGCTCGGACTCGGCCAGGCCGTGGCAAAAGGCATGGACCTCGATCTCGATAAAGTCGCGGTTCACGGACGTCACGGCATGGCGAACGGCGAACGTCCCGCAACGGAAATCGGATTTCACGCAATTCGTGGCGGCGATTATGTCGGCGATCACACCGTCATCTTCGCGACCGAAGGCGAGAGCATCGAAATTTCCCACCGCGCATCGAGCCGCGACACGTTCGCCTTCGGCGCGCTCCGCGCAGCATCGTGGGTCGTCGGCAAAAAGCCGGCGCTCTATTCGATGCGCGATGTTCTCGGCGTGTGATGCAAACGCTTCTCGAAGTCGGCCTCTCGCTCGGCTCGAATCTCGGCGACCGCGTGGCGACGCTGGCGCGTGCGAAGAAACTAATCGCTACAATTGATGGCGTGAAGATTGTGTCCGCCTCGTCGCTGTACGAAACGGAACCGGTGGGCGTGAGGCAAGAATTTCAACACATGAAATTCATCAACGCCGTGCTGATTTTGAAAACCCGCCTGCCGGTCGCGGCGCTTCATTCGAAACTTGCGGACATCGAACACGAGTTGGGCCGCGTCCGCCTTGACGACAAATATGCGCCGCGCGCGCTGGACATCGACGTGCTTTATGCCGGCGAAATCGTCTCCGATGAAACCCAATTGATGCTCCCGCATCCGCGCTGGGCGCAACGCCGCTTCGTTTTGCAACCGCTCACAGAGGTCCGCGGCAATTTGATTTTGCCCGGCGCAAACAAGACGGTCCGCGAATTGCTCGCCGAATTGCCGCCCGGCGAAGGCGTGAAAATCTTTCCGGGGAGTTGGTGATCGGCTCCGCATTTGCTACGGTCTTCGCCATGAAATGGACCGCACCAAAGTTTGCCGCACTGAAAAACAAGCAGCGCATTGCCGTGCTTACCGCCTACGACGCGGCGATTGCACGGTTGATTGACGAGGCGGGCATCCCGCTGATTCTCGTCGGCGATTCGCTCGGCAATACGGCGCTCGGCTACGCGACGACATTGCCGGTGACGCTTGAGGAAATGTTGCATCACACTTCCGCAGTTGTTCGAGGCGTGCAGTCGGCGCTGGTCGTGACCGATCTTCCGTTCCTCACGTATCAAGCTTCGATTGAGCAGGCGATCACCAGCGCAGGCCGGTGTTTGAAAGAAGCCGGAGCCGACGCAGTAAAAATCGAGGGCGGCGAATTTCGCGCGCCGACAATTCGCGCGCTAGTCGAAAATGGAATTCCGGTGATGGCGCACATCGGCCTGCTGCCGCAAAGCGTGCGCGCGATGGGCGGATACAAGATACAAGGCAAGACAGAGGATTCTGCAAAACAGCTTTTGCGCGACGCGAAAGCTGTCGAGCACGCCGGCGCCTTTTCTGTCGTGATCGAAGGAACCGCGGCGGATGTGGCGGCGGAAATTACGAAATCAATTTCCGTCCCGACAATCGGCATCGGCGCGGGCTCCGGCTGCGACGGGCAGGTGCTGGTCATCAACGATCTGCTCGGCCTGACACCGAAGCCTCCGCCGTTCGCGAAGCAGTACGCGAAGCTTTCGGAAACGATCCGCACCGCTGTCGACGCCTACCGCCGCGACGTGGAGTCCGGCGCGTTTCCCGGCGGCGGATGACGCGGCCGCACGCGCGCGAAATTTCCAATCATTGGAAAAAATCGCGCCCGGTCACTTCCAATGATTGGAAGTTTCCGCAGGAGTTCTTATCTTCCCGCCTTCGATGAGTTCAAAAATTCCATTCGTGCATCTGCACTATCACACGGCGTACAGCCTGCTGGACGGCGCGTGCCGCATCGAGGACTCGGTGAAGCGCGCGGCGGAGCTGGGGATGCCGGCGCTGGCGATCACGGATCACGGCGTGATGTATGGCGCGATCGAGTTTTATCAGAAGGCGAAAAAGGCCGGCATCAAACCGATCATCGGCTGCGAGACATATCTGGCCATCGGCTCGATGCTCGACAGGACGATTGACGAGGAGACCGGGTCGCAGTCGAACCACCAAATCCTGCTCTGCGCGGACAACGAGGGCTACGCGAATCTGATTCATCTGGTGACGAAGGCGCATCTCGAGGGATTCTATTACAAGCCTCGCATCGATCTCGACCTGCTGTCGAAGCACGCGAAGGGCCTGATCGCGACCTCGTCATGTCTGAAGGGTTTGATCCCGGAGGCGATCGTTCGCGGAAAGATGAAAGAGGCGCAGGAATTGTGCGGGCGCTTCACGGAAATTTTCGGGAAGGATAATTTCTTCCTCGAACTTCAGAACCACGGGATTGACGAGCAGCAGGTCGCGAATCGCGGACTTATCGAGTTGCACAAGCAGACGAAGATCCCGCTAATCTGCACGAACGACGTTCACTATTTGCGCAGCGAACACGCCGAGGCGCACGAGATCATGCTTTGCCTGCAAACCGGAACGGTGATGAGCGATCCGAAGCGGCTGAAGTACGGCGGCAACCAGTTCTTCATGAAGACCGGCGAGGAGATGCTCGAACTGTTTAGCGATTATCCCGACGCGCTGCAAAACACGATCGACATCGCGAGCCGCTGCAACGTGGAATTCCGGCTCGGTAAGGAACTCCATTTCCCGACCTACGACGTTCCGCCCGGCTACACGCAGCGCGAATATCTCGTGAAGCTCGGCAAGGACGGCCTGCGAAAACGCTACGGCATCGAGGACGTTGATCATCCGAAAAATCCCGACGAACAGAAAATCGCGAAGCAATTTGCGCACGAAATTTCGATCATCGAGAAGACCGGGTTCATAAATTATTTCCTGGTCGTCTGGGATTTCATCGCGTTCGCGCACAAATCCGGCGTGCCGGTCGGGCCGGGCCGTGGTTCGGGCGCGGGAAGCATCGTCGCCTACGCGCTGGAAATCACCGGCATTGATCCGCTGCGATACAGCCTGATTTTTGAACGGTTCCTGAATCCCGAACGCGTGAGCGCGCCGGATTTCGATATTGATTTTTGCCAGTCGCGGCGCGGCGAAGTGATCGAATACGTGAAACAAAAATACGGGCGCGATGCGACGGCTCAAATCATCACGTTCGGATCGCTCGGCGCGAAAACCGTAATCCGCGATCTCGGCCGCGTGCTCGAAATTCCGCTGTCGAAAGTGGACTCAATTGCGAAGCTGATTCCCGAACGGCCGGACATCGACCTCGAAAAAGCGATGGCCGAAAGCCCGGATTTCAAGCGCGTGTGCCACACCGATCCTGATGCGATACGGATCATGAAATATGCGCCGGTGCTCGAGGGCTTGCCGCGGAATCCCGGCATTCACGCCGCCGGCGTCGTCATCGGCGAAAAGCCGCTGATCGAAATCGTCCCGCTCTGCCGCGACAAGAGCAAGGAAGTCGTCACGCAGTACGAAATGAAGCCCATCGGCGAAGTCGGTCTGCTGAAGATGGACTTCCTCGGCCTGAAAACGCTGACGATCATTCAGGAGGCAGTGCGGCTCATCAAGGTCGGCCACGGTGTCGCGATTGACGTGGACAAGCTCGATCTCGAAGACAAGGCGACGCTCGAACTTTACGGTCGCGGCGACACGGTCGCGGTGTTCCAATTTGAATCAAGCGGCATGCAGGAAATGTTGCGACGCGTCGGCATCAGCCGGTTCGAAGACACGATCGCGATGAATGCGCTCTACCGGCCTGGTCCGATGCAGTTCATTGATGAATTCGGCAACCGCAAGAACGGAAAATCAAAAATCGAATTCGACCATCCGCTGCTCGAAACCATTTTGAAGGAAACCTACGGCTTCATCATTTATCAGGAGCAGGTGCAGCAGGCCGCGAACCTGCTCGCCGGTTTCACGATGGGCATGGGCGATGTGTTGCGCCGCGCGATGGGCAAGAAGGACGAAAAAGAAATGGCGGCCATGCGCGAGAAATTCGTGAAGGGATGCCACGAAACGAACAAAATCCATTCGTCCCTCGCGAACAGGATCTTCGACAACATCGAAAAATTCGCCGGCTACGGGTTCAATAAATCGCACTCCGCTGCCTACGCCTTCATCGCGTGGCAGACCGCGTGGCTCAAGGCGCACTATCCGGTCGAGTTCATGGCCGCGAACCTGACGATTGAAATCAGCAACAACGAACGCATCGCGCAGCTCATCGCCGAATGCCAGGCGATGGAAATGGAAATCCTTCCGCCCGCCGTGAACGAGAGCGGACTCCAGTTCACACCGGTGCGCGTGAAAAAAGAAGGCGTCGAAATCAACGCGATCCGGTTTGGAATGGCCGGCGTAAAAAATGTCGGCGAAGGCGCGGTCGAGGAAATCGTCAAGGAGCGCTCTGCCAACGGACCATTCAAGGGCCTGACTGATTTCTGCAAACGGGTTGACGGTCACTCCGCGAACAAAAAAGTTTTGGAAAGCCTCGTCCGCTGCGGCGCATTCGACTTCACGAAGATCCCGCGCTCGCGGCTTTTTGCCGGCGTTGATTTCGCGATGAAATCCGCCGAATCGGCGCGAAAGGACAAGGCCGCCGGCCAGTCCACGATGTTCGACATGATGCTCGGCGGTGGCAGAGGCGGAAGCGACCGCGAAGAAACCGATGAGGCCACGCTGCCGAAGGCCGAGCCTTGGCCGCAAAGCCAGGAACTCGCCGGCGAAAAAGAACTGCTCGGATTTTACGTCTCCGGCCATCCGCTGCTTGCGCACGGCAAGGCGGCGGAGCGCTACAGCCTGGCGAAGAGCACGGAGGAATTTGCCAAGCTTTCACCGCGCGCAAACACGCGCCTCGCCGGCCTCGTCACCGCGATTCGAAAAGTTTTCACGAAGAAGGACCAGCCGCCGCGGCCGATGGCGATCTTCCAGCTTGAACGCCTCGACGGGAACATCGAGGTCGTCGCGTTCCCCGACGCGTTTCAGGAATACGGCGTGCATTTGAAGGACGAGGCGCCGGTTTTGATCTGCGGCGAAAAACAGGAAGGCGACCAGCCGAAGATGCAGGCGCAGGAAATTTATCCGCTCGCCGAGGCGTACAAATATTTCGCCACGAAGGTAAGCATCCACCTCACCAGCGCCCGCGCGGATGAAAACATCTTCGGCCAGATCAAGGCGATTTTGCGCGCGCATCCCGGCGGCGTGCCGGTGATCATCAGCATCGAATTTCCCGGCGGCGAAAAAGTTTTTGTCGACACCGACCGCACGCACAAGGTTGCCGCCGACGAAAAACTCGTGCGCGAACTCGAACACATCCTCGGCGAGGACACCGTTTACATCGAAGTGAATTCCTCGCCGTGCCTGCGCCCGAAAAAACCGCGCTGGGAACGCTGACGAAAACAGGCCGGCGCGAGTTCCAATCATTGGAAAATCCGGCCGCGCAAACCTCCAATGATTGGAAAAGCAGGGCGCGGAGTTTTCCAATGATTGGAGGCCATCGCGGTTTCGGGTTTTGATTTTCGGGCGGCTTGCTATCTTCGCGGCATGGCTTGGGTGGATTTTTCAAAACGGCAGCAGGCAGTGGTCGCGGCGGCGGTCACGGTGCTGTCGTGCATTTTTCTGGCGGCGGCGGTGATCGGGCTTTTTGTCGCGCTGGGCCGGTTTCTCGATTTCTTCGCCGACGTTCTCGCGCCGCTGGCCGCGGCGGCGGTGCTCGCGACGATGCTCAAGCCGTACTACGAGGCGGTGCTCCAGCGCGTGCGCAAGCCGGCGATCGCGGTCGTGCTGGTGCTCGCGTCGGTGGTGGTGCCGTTCG
>CAIVKH010000324.1 GCA_903906425.1 uncultured bacterium | reverse complement strand
TACGCGGGGTCGCGGCTGCGAGCTGGATGGCTCTCCGCCGCGCCGTCGCGCAGAAGGTGACGAAAGAAAAATGCGAGAAAACATAATCCGGCGGTTGACACCGCCTTTCAGAGAAGACAGAAGCAGAAGGGTTCACAATGAAAAAGTTTGGCTATGTTGCGGCAATCATGATGCTCGCGGTTCTGACGATCGCGCCCGGCGCATACGCGAAGAAGGACAAGGGCGCTTCAAACAATCCGCCTGTGCCGTCGGACGTTTACGCCAAGTACGACGTAAACACCAACGGCGTGCTTGATTTGAGCGAGAAAGACGTGATCAAGGCCGACTATGCGAAAGATCCAAGCAACCCGTTGCTGAAGCCATTCGACATTAACAACGACGGCAAACTTAGCGACGACGAAATCTCGATGATTCCGGCAACGAAGACCGCTGACGCGCCGAAAGAGAAAAAGCACAAAAAGAACAAATAGTCTGCGATTCGTTTCGCTGACCACGACGGCCCGCATCTGAACAGATGCGGTCCGTCGCATTTTTTGAAAGATGCGCTGAAATGGTGCTGCCAAATTTTCCAATCATTGGAAAAGTGGGGCGGGGAAACTTCCAATGATTGGAAGAAACAAAGGAAAGCGAATGAAACGAGAATTGCTGCTGAAACTGACCTCGCTGCTGCTGTCTCCTCTCGCGGGGCTTCACGCTGCGGACGGCGTGACGCCCGCGAAACCGAATATCATCCTCGTGATGCCCGATGACGCCGGCTACGGCGATTACGCGTGCCTCGGCAATCCCATCATGCGCACGCCGGCGGTGGATTCGTTCAAGAAGCAGAGCCTGCTGTTCACGCAATTCCACGTCAGCCCGACGTGCTCGCCGACCCGATCGGCGCTGATGAGCGGGCGGCATGAGTTCAAGAACGGTGTCACGCACACGATTCTCGAACGCGAGCGGATGAGCCTGAAAACGTTCACGCTGCCGCAGATGTTGAAGACGGCCGGCTATACCACGGGCATCTTCGGCAAGTGGCACCTCGGCGACGAGGAGGCATATCGTCCGGAGAGCCGCGGCTTCGACGAAGTGTATATCCACGGCGGCGGCGGCATCGGGCAGACGTATCCGGGTTCCTGCGGTGACGCGCCGGGCAACAAGAACATCGACCCCGCGCTGTGGCACAACGGCAGATTTGAAAAAACAAAGGGCTATTGCACTGATCTGTTTTTTGCGCAGGCGATCAAGTGGATGGACGCGAAGCGTCAGTCAAAGCAGCCGTTCTTCGCCTATATCCCGCTGAACGCCGTGCATGCTCCGCACGTTGTGCCGGAGGAATACTACAAGCAATATCTTGGCAAGCCCGGCGTCAACGAGGACCTCGCGAAGTACTATGGCATGCTGGAGAACATCGACACGAATTTCGGCGCGATGCTCGCGAAGCTCAAGGAATGGGGCATTGAGGACAACACGCTGGTCATTTACATCGGCACGGACAATGGCGGTACAGAGGGTATGAAGATTTTCAACGCCGGGATGAAGGGCGGCAAAGGCACGCCGTATCAAGGCGGCACGCGCTCGCCGTGCTTCTTCCGCTGGCCTGCGTGCGGCATCAAGGGCGGCGAGGAGTGCGATGCGCTCAGCGCGCACCTCGATATTTATCCAACGCTCGCCGACATCACCGGTGCGACGCTGACCGATGACGTGAAAAACCAAGTCGAAGGTCGCAGCCTGCTGCCGCTGCTCAAAGATCCGAAGACCGCGTGGGCCGATCGGACGCTCGTTCATCACGTCGGGCGCTGGGGCATGGCAAGGCGGAGGAATCGAAATACAAGAAATGCGCGATCCAGAATTCGCGCTTCACGCTGGTGGATAACTCAGAGCTTTACGACCTCAAGACTGATCCCGGCGAAAAGAGCGACGTCATCGACGCGCATCCCGATGTCGCCGCAATCCTTCGCGCCGCCTACGAAAAATGGTGGAGCGATGTTCAACCGCTGCTGGTGAATGAAAACGTCATCGCGCCGAAAATGAATCCGCTGAAGGAACTTTATTGGAAGCAATTCGGCGGCGGTCCGGACGCGGCTCTGATCAAGCGTATGGATCCCGGCAGCACGGAGGGCGACGAAACCGACGCGCCGAAAAAAGCACGACGCTCGAAAGCCGCCAAGTGATCTGGAGCGGAATTTCCAATCATTGGAAATTTGGCGAGTGAAGAGTTCCAACCATTGGAAATTATGGAAGACACCTTGTGAACCGATTCGCATTACCTGCCTTCTCCCTCGCGCTGTTTTTTTTTGCGCCGGACGCGCATTGTGCTGCCGGTTTGGAAGAGCCGACACCCGAATCGCAGGCGGCTGTCGCAATTTCGAGTTCCTGCGCTATTACTCTAGCAGATGACCATGAAACACACCATTCCGCGCCTCATTTGTTGCAGGTGTGTTATTACATTCGTGACGAATGCAATCAGACAATAACAGAGGTGTGAAGACCATCGTGCGGGCAGTCGTACTGGCGGTCATCGGCGGGCTCGCGGCAACACTGGTGGCTGCGGCACCAACACCGGCGTGGCAGGTACCGGAGGCGGATTATCGGGTGGTGGTGACCAAGCCACGTGATTCGCCCAAAACCGCCAACGTAGGTCAGGCACAAGTGTGGGCTGTGGGGATTGCGCCGACGAATTGCGCGGTGGCTGTGTTCGCTCAAGATGGAAAACAGGTCGGTGCTCGCGTTTGCTGGGCGGTGCCAGGGGAGCCGTTGCGGATTTTGTTCGACTGTTCGAGCGGGCAGCCGGAGTACGTGGTGTACGTCAGCCGGCAGGCGCTGGCGACGAGTCCGAACTGGCAACCCGCCGCGGGTGTACTGCTGGAGACGCGCGAACGGCCAGACGGGCCGGATGATTCGTGGAATCAGTTCAAGGTGTTGTGGCAAAAGTCGCCGACCGTGCAAGGTCGCAGCGTTGTGCCGAACATTTATTCGGCCATCAATCCGCACGGCCCAGACACGCGTTTTCTGGCTTACTACAAGGGCGTGTTCCAAGCGTTGACCAAGGGGCAGTATGGGTTCGCGACGAGATCGACCGGCCCATCGTTCATGTTGGTGGACGGCAGTTTGGTGACACAGTGGCTTGGCCAGCACATGGCGAAAGCCGGCAGCCATGCACAGCACCACGGGTACGTTACGCTGGCATCTGGCCGCCACGTTATCGAGTATTACGAAGCGCAGGGTGACGGGGATTTTGAGGCAACGGTCGGGTGGCGGCCCGCGGGTGCGAAAGATTTCACTATCATGCCGTCCGAGGCATTTGGATCGGTGGCTGCGTTCCGCACTGTCACAGCCGAGGCCGCTCCGCGTCGGCCTGAACAGAGTTATTTCGAGGTCAACACCGTCGCACACAGCCGCGTGGACAATCTGACGTTGGTGACATCTTGTTTCCGAGTGTTGGCGGACAAGGCCACGCGCACGTACAACTGGACTTTCGATGATGGCACCAGTGCCACCGGGCCGCAAGTGTGGCACGTGTTTCTGCGGCCGGGCTTGCGACAGGTACAGCTTGTGGTGTCCGAACAAGGCCGCCCGCTGGCGAGTTACACGCAGCCGGTCGCGGTGCAACCGCGCTGGGAGTTACCGGCGGAGTGGACTGACAACGTGTTCGATTCGCAACGGCGCGTCATTCTGGAGCGCGATCTGTCCACGATGCCCATCGCTGATTTGATTTATGCGATCAGGTTCGCTGAGAAAATCACGGATCACAAACTTCTGACACATTTAGGTGCGGAGTGTCTGCGGCGTCAGCATGACTTTCCAGCGGACGCTGCGGAAGTCTTCCTTTGGCTGGCTCTGCATTACCAGCAACCTGAGGTGCAAGCGTATGAGCAGGCGGAGCAGGCGTTCCACGCTGCGTTGGAACTGAATTCGGGTGATGCCGATCTGCGGCAACGCACCCAGCTCCGGCTGGCGAGGTTTTATCTGGATAACGTCGGCAAACCGGACGAGGCCGCGAAACTGCTCGACAGCCTCGACCCTGCGCTGCTGAGTCACGATGATCAACGGCAGCGGTTATTGGCGCAGGGCGATGTGTTGCTGGCGCGCGGTGACGTGGCCGGTGCCCGCGCCAAGTACCTCGGTGCCGGTGACCTCGTGAACCGGCTCGATGAACGGTATGTTGTGACACGTCGCGCCCGGTTGCAGAGTGCATTGGATTTTCTGCGACGGCAGGAATACACCGCCGCCGAGGAGTTGCTGCAACAGGTCGTGTGGGAATCGCCCGCCGAACGGCTGCAATTCGAGACCGGTTTTGCATATGTACAGATTTGCCTGGGCCGTCAGGAATACCGTCGCGCATTGACGCTGGCGGAGCGGTTGGGTCCGGTGGCGACCGGCGAAAGTGATCACGCGATGCTGCTGTACTACCTGACGGACATCCAGCGGCACCTCGGCCAAAACAGTGCCGCAGACGAGGCGTTGGCGCAGTTGCTGGCGCAGCATCCGTACAGTGAAGCTGCGGCGCGCGCCAAGGAGCGCTGGGGCGTTGGCGCGGCGCAACATCCCGGAAACTGAAAATATTGGCGAATAATGTCCCAATATACGGGGTCTGCGCTATTACCTTTGCGAAGATCTCTTATTGGTATGACAGAATCAACAATCGCAGCCTGATTGTCGTGGAATTGAACCGCAAACGAAGAGAAATGGTTTCGCTATGAAGAAATTATACTTGATCGCATTCGGTGTTGGTCTGCTCGGACTGATGACGGTGCCTGCCGCGTTTGCTGGCAAAGAGAAAAGGGACAAAAGAGCTGCCCTTCCGGATGTGTTTGCGCAGTTCGACAAGAACGGCAATGGCGTCTTGGATCCCGACGAGAAGGAAGCGATCCGCAAGGCCTACGCGGAAGGCAATCCCGACTTAAAGGCGTACGACAAGAACAACGATGGCAAGTTGGACGACGACGAAATCGCTGCGATCCAGCC
>CAIVKH010000323.1 GCA_903906425.1 uncultured bacterium | reverse complement strand
GTAGTGAGGCTCGATGTCGGACGCCACCACCCGTTCGCGGTCGTCGAAGAAGCGGGTCTGGTTCCCGACGCCGGAGCCCACCTCGAGGATCCTGCGCCCGAGGAAGGCGTCGAATCGCGCGTGGAGCCAGGCGTTGTAGGGGGCCAGGTTGGACATCCTTCGGAGCGTGATCGCGCCGACATCGTCCTTCGGGGCCTCCCAGCGGAAGTACTTCAGGATCGTCCAGACCGCCTGGAAGGCGTCCTTGAGGCCGATCTTCTTCCCTTCCTCGTAGGTCCGGCCGTGATAGGAGATCGGGACCTCGAAGATCCGGGCCCTGAGGCTCGACACCTTGCACGTGATCTCGGGCTCGATCCCGAACCGCTTCGACTCGAGGTCGAGACGGTCGACGACCTGGCGGGTCATGGCCTTGTAGCAGGTCTCCATGTCGGTCAGGTTCAGGTTCGTGAAGACGTTCGACATGAGCGTCAGCAAGCGGTTCCCGACCGTGTGCCAGAAGTAGAGGACGCGGTGCCCCTCGGGCGTCCCGAGGAAGCGGGAGCCGTAGACGATGTCCGCCTCGCCGTCCAGGATCGGACGGAGGAGCACCGGGTACTCGCGCGGCTCGTATTCGAGATCCGCGTCCTGGATCACGACGATGTCCCCCGAGCTGGCCCTCATCCCGGTCCAGACGGCCGCTCCCTTGCCCATGTTGACCGGCTGGAAGATCGCCCGGATGCCGTTCGTCCCGTCCAGCTCGCGGAGGATGTCCCGGGTCCCGTCCTTCGAGCCGTCGTCCACGATGATCAGCTCTTTCTCGATCGGCCCGAGGTCCACCGCGAGGACACGGCCCACGATCTCCCGGAGCGTCTTCCGCTCGTTGTAGGCCGGCATGACGATCGACAGCTTCACTGTTTGTTTGTCTCGATTGATTTTTCCGGCCGCAGTCCTATCGATGGCGGATTGGTGGAATTGAGCAGAGAAGAACCAACAGGTTGATGGTCCCATTTCTTTTTGAATTTAACAATTTCGAGCATTGTGGATCCCTGACCAAATGCATCTTCTTGCCTAATTAACTCTTCTTCGACGCCCGATTTTTCACCGATTACCTGCTTAAGCTCTTCGTGTTCTGCTGAGTCGACCTCCCTAACTTCAGGGCAGGCAATCGCAAGCCAGTAGCCGCTGAACGCACCGACTTGGGCCGTTGTATTTTCGAGAAGATTCCTCATTCCGTTTCGATTGAGAACGTGATTTTCCGTCGCCCGTTCATCGCTGAATTCGGGAAAGTAGCAAAACGGTCCCATTTCCATTCCGCGAGGCACCGACAATCCTGTCTCGATGGCGATATATGAATCTTGGGTGAGAATTTCTTTTGCATCCGGACATGCAGCGCGGATTTCTTTCGCGACGCGATGAAGTTTCGCGAGCGCCGGCTCGTCTTTCATCCGCCACCAGATCCGGTCGCGCCCGCGAACAAACCAGTCCATGTTCGACGGCGCTGATCCGGCGACGAACGTACTGGCGAGAAAAATTGCGGCCAGCAGCCACCCGCTTGCGCGCGCCATCGCTGGAGACGGCGGCGCGTCGAGATGAATTCTATTTGAGTCGAAGCGCCGTGCGAGGGCGCTGACGATTGACGCGGCAAGCGCGGCGGCCAGCAGCGGGAAGAGGGGCACCTGGTAATCGTCATAAGGAAACGGCGCGGAGAAATGAACCAGCGTAATCGCCGCGCCGCTCAGCCAGGCCGCGGTCGCGACCGGATTTCCTTTTTGCAGTCGTGCGGTGATTTCCTTGCCGACATCCATTTTCAGAAACGCGAGCATCGAGTCGGACGGATCGGCCCAGGAATCGTCGTCGAAAGTTTCCAATGATTGGAAGTCACGCTTCCGCTTTTTGCCAATGATTGGAAATGCAATGGTCCACGCGGCGAGCGCGATGACGGCGAGAACGGCGACGAGCCAGCCGTTGACGAGGCGCGAAATAAATCCGGCCTTGAAAATCAGCGCGGGCAGCAGCCCGCCGGCGTGCCGCCACGTGTGATATTCAAAGACGCCGAATTTGAATCCGACGGGCGCGACGATGAGCCACGGGCCGAGAAACGCGGCGAGGCCGAGCGCGCCGCCGATGCCGAAGCAAAACCAAATCGAATCGCTAAGCGTGCGACGGTTGAACAGCAAAACGAAGCCGGTGACGGCGAGCGCCGCGCCGGTGGAAATCCGCGCCGCGGTGGCGGCGGCCATCAGGAATCCGGCGAGCGCCGCGGCGAGCCACGCGCGGCGGCCCGTGATGAAGCTGAGCGCGTAAAATGCGGCGGCGAGAAACGCGGCGCAGAGCGAATAGGTTTTGACGATGGCCGTGAAGTAGCTGTGATAAACGTTCACGGCGATGAGCGCGAAGGCGACGGCGCGGGCGACGTGCGCGTGGCGCGGCGGCGCGATCCGGCCGGCGAGCAGCGACGCAAAAATCGCGGCGATGGCGCCGAGCAGCACGGAAAACATCCGCCCGCCCGCGAGGCCGAATTTTGCGACCAGCGGCATCGCGAGCGAATAGACCATCGGCAGCATCGGGCCTTGCGTGAAGGCGAAATCGCGGTAGGGAAGTTTGCCTTCGCTGACGCTGCGCGCGGCGAGCAGATACCAGCCTTCGTCCTGATTCAGATCGCCGAGCCGGAAATTCGCGAACGAAAGGAAACTGCCGGCGATGAGCGCCAGCAGCACGGTCAGCAGCGTCCAGCGGCGGGAAAGCAAGTCAGTCGCCCCCCGATGAAACTGCGGCGGCGGTGCGATGAAGATAGTTTCGAATGATCGCCGCGCCTTTTTCGAGGCTGTCGAGTTCGATGAATTCGTCGGCGGTGTGCGCCTGCGCGATGCTGCCGGGGCCGAAGACGACAACATCCTTGATGATGCGCGAAAGCGCCCCGGCATCGCTGTACCAGCCCGCGCCGCACGCGACGGGCGCAACACACGAATCAGCGATGGCTGATTTGAGCCGCGCAATCATCGGCGAAGTGGCGGCCGTTTCGAATGCGCAGCAATCCTTGCTCATTCTGATGTCGAAGCCGGTGAAATGCCCGGCGCTCTGCAATTCCGTGAGCGCCGTACGAATCCTGGCGAGAATGTCTCCCGTGTTCTCTTCAGGCAGCGTGCGGCGATCAATCTCCATGACGCAGCGCTCCGGTACGATGTTGATGGAGGTGCCGCCGCGAATGACGCCGATGTTCACCGTGGGCGGCCCGAGCAGCGGATTCGTTTTCTTTTGATCGGCGGCGGTCTGCTGCATCAGCATTTCGATGGCGCGCATCGCACCGTGAATTGCGCTGACACCTTTCTCCGGTTGCGAGCCGTGCGCGGCTCGCCCGCGGATTTCGAGTTCGAACCAAAGCGTGCCCTTGTGCGCGTGGACGATTTGCAGTTCGGTCGGTTCCATCACCAGCGCCTCGTCGGCGGAAATTTCGGCATCCACGAGTTGCTCCGCGCCGAGGTTCCCGCGCTCCTCGCCGATGACGCCCGCAAAAATTATCTCGATGCCCGCGCCCGAAAGTTTCGCGAGCGTTTCCGGATCGAGCGCGAAAAGCGCGGCGGCCATCGGGCCTTTCGTGTCGCAGGCGCCGCGGCCGTACAGGCGCGAGCCGCGAATCTCGGCGGCGAACGGCGGCACGGTCATGCCGTGAACGCCCTGCGTGTCCATGTGCGCCTCGATCATGATCCGCCGTTTCGGATTATCGGGGCCGAAGCGCGCGATGACGTTCGGGCGGTCCTGATTCACTTCGAGCGTCTCGACGCGAAAGCCGCGGTAGCGCAATTCATCGCCGAGGATTTTCGCGAAACGCAGTTCGCCGCCGATGGCCGCATCATCCGTCAGCGCCGGGTTGACGCTCGGCATGGCGACGAGTGTTTGCAGCAATTTTACGAGTTCATTGTTCATGGGTCACCGCTTCGGCGAACCTTACGCGATGCGCGCCATATTTGACAATCCCGCGGAAAAAATGCTGCGGCGAAAAGCGCGACCGGCGTTTCCAATGATTGGAAATCTGCGATGACGGTGCTTTCCAATGATTGGAAGTTTGCCGAGGCGGAGGAGGGGGCGGATGGGCCGATGGATATTCTGCCGATTGTAAATAAGATTGGATCTGAAGGTGGGGCGAAGCGTCCCGCTGAGCCGAAATCACATTGCCCTTGCAGAAACCCGGCGGCTCACGCGGAGCATTTGCCGCCAAAAAACGGCCCGTTTGGGCCGGCCGGAATCATTCCGGGGCGGTATTTCAAGGCGGTGCGCCGGCCCAGAATCATTCTGCGCCAGCCCGGATTCATTTTGGGCCGGTATTTCAAGGCGGTGCGCCGGCCCGGAATCATTCCGGGCCAACCAACCGGAACGGCGGGCCGCGACACCGAGATTCCGGGGCGACCCATGATCCCGCCAACGCCCGCCAGCGGAACGGCGCAGCGACCCGGAAACCCTGGAAACCGCGACATCAGGGCGGCGGGCGTTGCATTCGGTGCGGCGCGCCCGCGCATCGAGTGCGCGGGCCAGCGATGCAATCGCAAATACGGGGACGGCGGACGCATTTCTTTGGCGGCGGCGGGTCGGCGCCGCTCCTTTCCAATGATTGGAAATATATTTTGCACGGAGCAGCGGGGGCGGTTTATTAATCGGCAAATTATCGAGAGGAGTCCGATGAAGAAATTGTTGATGTCGCTGGTTGTTTTTTCCGTTTTGCTCGCGGCGCGCGGGCAGGATGCTTCGCCGAATCCGTATGCGAATGAAACCAAGGAGGAGCGCGATGCGCGCATGAAGTGGTGGCGCGAGGCGCGTTTCGGAATGTTCATCCATTGGGGCGTGTATTCGGTTCCCGCCGGTTTCTACAAGGGCAAGCCGGTCGGCGGCATCGGCGAGTGGATCATGTGCAGCGGGAAGATTCCGATCGCCGAGTACCGGCAGTTTGCGCCGCAGTTCAACCCGGTGAAGTTCGACGCGGAGAAGTGGGTGAAGATCGCGAAGGACGCGGGGCAAAAATATATCGTCATCACTTCGAAGCATCACGACGGTTTCGCGATGTTCGATTCGAAGGTGACGAACTGGTGCATCACCGGCGCGACGCCGTTCAAGCGCGATCCGCTGAAGGAACTGGCCGAGGCGTGCCGCAAGGAAGGCATCAAACTCGGATTTTATTATTCGCAGGCGCAGGACTGGAACAACGGCGGCTCGGAATGTTCCGGCGCGTGGGACCCGGCGCAGAAGCGCAGCATGGATGAGTACATTGACAAGGTCGCCGTGCCGCAGATGAAGGAAATTCTTTCGAACTATGGCGAGTTTCCAGCGGTGCTCTGGTGGGATACGTCGTGCGACATGAACAAGGAGCGCGCGGACAAACTCATCGCGCTGCTGAAACTCAAGCCCGGCATCATCCACAACAACCGGCTCGGCGGCGGCTACAAGGGCGACACGGAAACGCCGGAGCAGCACATCCCGGCGATGGGCTACAAGGATCGCGACTGGGAAACTTGCATGACGCTCAACAACACGTGGGGCTTCAAGTCGGACGATAATAATTGGAAGCCCGTCGAGACGCTTCTGCGCAATCTCATCGATATCGCGTCGAAGGGCGGAAATTATTTGCTGAACGTCGGCCCGACATCGGAAGGCGAAATTCCCGAGGCGAGTGTCGAGCGGCTCCACGAAGTCGGCAAATGGATGAAGGTGAATGGCGACGCGATTTATTCGACGACCGCCAGCCCGTTCCGCTCGCTGCCGTGGGGACGCTGCACGAAAAAACTTCACGATGGCGGCGCGACGCTTTATCTCCACGTCTTCACGTGGCCCACCGACGGCAAGCTCATCGTGCCCGGCCTGAAAAGCGAAGTGGTCTCGGCCAAGCTCCTCGCGAGCGGCGAGAAATTGAAGACGGAACTGAGCGATGGAGTTGTCACGATTTCCGTCCCCGCGCAGGCACCGGACGCGATCGCCAGCGTCGTCGTCCTCGAAACGAAGGGTGAGTTGCAAGTCGAGAGCATCGCGCCGCAAATCGCGCAGGCGGCCGATGGCTCCGTCAAGTTTGCCGCCGACGCCGCCGACATCATCGCGCCGGATGGCGTCGAAGCGCCGCAGGTCGAAAACAAGGGCGGAGCGCCGAACATCGGCTTCTGGCTCAACCCGCGCGCGTCGGTCGAATGGACGTTCAAAATTGACAAGCCCGGAACATTCGATGTCTGCGTCGCCACCGCGACGACCGCCAAGGATTCGCACATTGATATCATCGTCGGTGATCAGAAGGTGAATCTCGTCGTCGCCGATACCGGCGCGTACGAAAAGTTCGAAACCACAAAAGCCGGCACGATCAAGATCGACAAGGCTGGCGTCTGCAAACTCGCCGTCAAGCCTGTCGCCGACGGCTGGCAGCCGATCAATTTGCGATCCGTCACGCTGGCGCCGGCAAAATAGTTCCTGCCGCTCATCAGGAGTTCGTGCGGCCCGAAGGGATCCTGCGAACGCCGCGTTTTCCGGCAGACGCGGCGGTCCGTTTCATCGTAGTGTGAAAACGGCGACAAACACGGAGGC
>CAIVKH010000322.1 GCA_903906425.1 uncultured bacterium | reverse complement strand
TTCAGGATGTCCTGCCGGATGCGCCGCCCCACTTGCCAGTAGTGCAGCGCCAGACCGGAGTCCACCGTCCGGGCGACGCTCTCTCGCGCCTGAACGATCAACTGCCGCACGTCCGTCAGCAAAGCACGGGCGGCTGGCCGCTTGGCCGGTTTTTCGGCGGCTCGGCTGGCCAAGGTTTTGGAGGGCTTCGCGCTCATGCTTGGTTTGCCGAGTGTAACGAGATGGACTCCGATGGGCAACCGTCCGCCCGCCGCACGTCCGCCTCCGTGATCCGCCGCTGGCCGGTGACGCATTCGTGAATCAGAGATTTGCGGTAGGCGGTGAGCGTGGCGATTTGGGCTTCAAGAACGCCAACGACTTTTTTCGATTCTGCGAGTTTGGCATCGATGTGTTCGCAGATCGCTTGCTGCTCGGATACCGGTGGCACGACAACCGGCAGGTAGCCTATCTGAACTTGGTTGAAGATTGGCAACGTGGTGGCCACGCAAATCCCGGGAATTACGGTTTCATAAATCTTGAGCTGATACGCAAGGAAACGGGGAGTCATGCGGTGGTCGCAAACGATGCCGATGATTTGCTGATTACACGATGCCTCATCTGCGATGATTCCAACTTTCCCAATCGTGGCACCGATGCCGATGACGAAGACACTGCCAGCGGGAAACATGCGCAGCACGCCCTCGCTGAGCGCACGCTCATTGATGAGTTTTCGCGGTTCCGTCAGATCAATCTGACTTTCGAAGCTTCCGGGGGCGAACCAGGGGACCGTTCCATCTTCGTAATACTCGGGAGTGTCCGTCGGAGGCGTCAAGCCCGTCTGAATCCGTCTGGCATACCGCTTCAAATGTCCGTCCTGCCAATGCTCTGGAATGTCCCCCAACCAAGACACGCCGGATGCACGCGTCTTCGCTGAAGGATTCAACCCCTGAGTCACCGCACGGCTGATGATTGAACCGCGAAGAGCATCGAGGCTGTCGAGTTGGCGGCGTTTGGCTGCCACCGCCGCGTCAATCGCCGCGCAACTTGCATCCAGATACGCCGCGATGCGCTGTTGCTCCGGCAGCGGCGGGAGGAACAGCCGTGTATCTTTTAGAAAACGCGACGAAACACGTTTTTGCCCAGCCGCTCCGACCATGTTCTCCGCAGCATAGGCCCGGTAAACAGGATTGAACGTGGCATAATATAGGAATTGGCCATCGACCTTGCTTCCCGCCCGAAGCACATGAAATTCGGTGCTCCCAAAGGCGTAGCGTGTTGGCAGTTGCCGCACGAACGCCCCTTTTCCGTTTTCCATGCACGGAGTGATCTTTGCGAATAGCACGTCACCCTCTTCAAAGAGCGGCAGGCCCGTCGAAATGGCCACCAGCGGCTGCTGATTGGACACGTCAATCGCACCATCGTCGGAAAGCATTTCCATCGGCACGACGGTGCAAAGTTCATCGGATGAAGGCCGAGTATGAGAGTAGTTCGGTGACAAAGTAGCCACGTTGCGAATGCGGCTGCGCTGCCAATCCCCCGGCATTCTGTTGAGCCAGAGGTCGTCTAGTTGCTCAGCTATCATTTCGCCAAACCCTCCAGCATCTTCTCCGCTTCCTTCTCCAGCTTCCAGAACTCCGCCAGCAAGTCTTTCGCGGGCGTCGGCGGCTGGTAGCGGTAGAAGTATTTGTTCGGCAGGATTTCGTAGCCGAGTTGCGGGCTGTCTGCCCAGCGGATAATGGGCTTGGCGATCTCCCGTTTCAGGAACGCCTCGATGTCCTCGCCGTGCGGGATGTATTCGTCGTCCTGCACGTAGTGCCGGTGAGTCCATTCTGCAGAGAGGATGTCATCGGCTTCGCCGAAGGCATCCTTGAATTTTCTGACAGCATTGTCGCGCGGTTTGAGAGCCAGATCCACGGTCTGCATTTTTCCGCCGATCTTGATCGAGGCCCGGAAAGTCAGTTCGCTCTCGTGGAACTCCTGTTCTTTTTTAACATTCGCGGCGGTGAATGCCTTCTCGTAAGGCTCGGTTACAATGGCTGGTTTGTCGTGCTCATCCGTCTGCCAGAAGACGACGCTGACCTTGTGGTAGGCGAAGTCCTCGCGCGGGAAGATTTTGACGTGATCGTCGGCGTGGCCCTTGGCCCAGCCTTTTTCGTATCGCGACTCGATCCACCGGCGGTGAGCGTCCGTCATACGGTTGCGTTTGCTGGCGAAAGCTTTTGGCTCCTTCTCGAATTGCTTCCGCGCATCAATGAGCATCACGCGCCCGCGATGGCTGGCGGGCTTGTCATTTCGCAGCAGCCAGATGTAGGTGAAGATGCCGGTGTTGTAGAAAAGCTGGTCCGGCATCATGACGATGGCGTCGAGCCAGTCGTTCTCGAGGATCCAGCGGCGGATTTCGCTCTCGCCCGATCCGCAGTCGCCATTCGAGAGGGGCGAGCCATTGAAGAGGACGGCGATGCGGCTGCCGCCTTCATCCGGCGGGGCCAGCTTCGCCAACATGGTTTGCAGGAAGAGCAGCGCGCCGTCATTCACACGCGGCATGCCAGCCTGATAGCGGGTTTTCTCCAGCTTTCGGGCTTCCTTTTCGTAGCCGTCCTTCCCGCCCCAGGTGACGCCGAAGGGCGGGTTGCTCAGCATCCGGTTGAAGCGCCATTTCGGCTCCGGCCACCGATCGCCCGGCTCCTTGCTCTCCGGATCGTGTGGAATGAGCGAGTTCCCGTAAGTCACAGTGGCTTGGCGGTCGTTCTTGATCAGGAGGTCAGCCTGGCAGATGGCGTAATTTCCGGGAGAAAGTTCCTGTCCGTGAACGGTGATATATTTCTCCACTCGCGCCTTGTCCTCCGGTGTGTCGGCGCGTTCCAGCAGGTGTTCCTTCGCCACCGACAACATGCCGCCCGTGCCACCGGCGGGGTCGTAGATCGAGAAATGCTTGTCCGGGATGGGAATATCCAGCAACTCGACCAT
>CAIVKH010000321.1 GCA_903906425.1 uncultured bacterium | reverse complement strand
CGGGCGTGCGGCTCAGCATAGTTGTTGTCGAAGTCGCGCGATTCGGGCTGGCCGTCATCGATGAACTTGAACGACGCTGATGTTCTTTCCCATGTCATGACGCCAAACATTCACCACGTCGATGAGGTGGCGATGAGCGGCGCATTAGATCTTCGTGAAAAAGGCGCGGCCGAACGCGTGTTTGACAGAAGGCGGTCGCATGCACTTAATCCGCCGGTTTTCGAGGCATGCGGATCCCCCGCGTGTTCGTATGAAAAGCATCGAAGCAGTCGCCGTCGCGGGTCCGTTCGCAGGAAGTCGCGGCGCGAAAAGAAAAGAACATGAAACAAATTACGGGATGGATATGCGCCGCGCTGGCCTGTTGCGCGGGTGCGGCCGGCTTGCGAGCCGCGGAGCCGACCGTCGCCGAGCTGGATCAAAGGATCAAGGAACTCGAGCGCAAGCTGGAGGCCGCCGACGAAAATTCAGCGGCGGCGAAGACGAATGCGGCGATGGTGCGGGCCGGCACGAACGGATTCTGGCTGGGCTCCGCCGACAAATCTTTCCAGATGAGAATCGGCGGCTATCTCCAGGCCGACGGAAGCCTCCATCCCGGCGACGCCGGACAGACCGCCGCCGATTCGTTCACGGTGCATAGAGTCCGGCCGATCGCCGAGGGCCGCGTCTACGGCGATTTCGCCTTCCGCGTCATGCTGGACCTGACCGGCAACCAGAGCGCGACGCTCCAGGACGGATACGTCGAATACTCCACGTCGCCGCAATGCAGGCTGCGCGTCGGGAAATTCAAGCCGCCGGTCGGCCTCGAATTTCTTCAAAGCGAGACGGACATCGCCTTCGCCGAGCGCGGCCTGCCCTCGCAAATCGTGCCGGGCCGCGACATCGGCGTGCAGATCAGCGGCGAGATTTCGTCCGGCCTGGTCGAATATGTCGCCGGAATTTTCAACGGCGTGCCCGACGGCGGCAGCCCCGACGCGGACAGCAACGACGCGAAAGATTTCGCGGGCCGGCTGTTCCTGCATCCGTTCCGCCTGACCGACGCTGTGTCGCTGGCGAACTTCGGCATCGGCATCGGCGCCAGCGCCGGCGACGAGCAGGGCACGCCCGCATCGCCGGATCTCCCGGCCTACAAAAGCAGCGGCCAGCAGACATTCTTCAGCTACAAAACTTCGACCAACGCCAACAGCACCGCCTACGCCGACGGCCGGAACATCCGCCTCTCGCCGCAGGCCTGCTACTACATCGGCCCCGTCGGCCTGCTCGGCGAATATGCGCAATCGCAGCGGGAGGTCGGCAACGGCAAGGAGGCCGCCACGATCAACAGCAGCGCGTGGCAAATCCTCGGCTCGTGGGTCCTCACCGGCGAAGACGCGACCTTCAGGGGCGTCACCCCGAGGAACAATTTCAATCCCCGCGCGGGCCATTTCGGCGCGCTCGAGCTCGTCGCGCGCTACCAGGAGCTGACCGTGGACGATGCCGCGTTTTCCTCCGGGCTGGCCGATCCGAAAAAATCCGCCAGCGTCGCGAAGAGCTGGAGCGCCGGCCTCAACTGGTATCTGAACCGGGCCGTGCGCGTCCTGCTCGACTACGAGCAGACCGCCTTCGAAGGCGGCGCGAGCACCGGCGACCGCCCCGAAGAAAAGATCATTCTCGGCCGCCTGCAACTCGTGCTCTGACCGCGCAGGGAATTTTCCAATGATTGGAAAATGGCTTTGCCAGCATTTCCAATCATTGGAAGTCCTCGTGCTGGCTATTTTGTTTCAGCGAGGGCTGCTGCCGAGGCAACCGGGACGGCGGGCGGTTCGTAAGTCAGAACCGTAGGATCGGAATCCGTCAGGGGGCGAACAAGCGGACGGCGTCGTGGGCTGGCCAGGAGAATGTTACGCGCGACAAGTCCTCTGTTTCGTGTTTCATCGACGACAAGTTCAAATTCGAAAATGTAGTGGCGGTTCGGCAGGTCAGCGGCATTTATATCCGGCGGCAGGTTGGAATCGTGGAAGAATGCGGTTGCAAAAGGAGAGTCATCCTGACGCGAATCGATCTTCCATAGGTCCGCGCTGATCCGACGGAGGAATCGAAATAAACCGTAGCCTTTTTCGTGATGATTGTAGCAGACACCGCGCACCCGCGAGCCAGGCTCGCCCCAAGGCGCAGCGTCGGCACGTTCGACCAGAGCGGGCAGCAGGCTCGGAATAGTATAGCCGGAATAAAAAGCGTCGGCTTCGCGTCGCAGGGTCGAAGAGACATTCTCAAAGCCAATGACCTCAACCCGGCATCCGCAGCTTTGCAGAGCCTGCGAAACGCGCGCGAACTCTCCGTCACCAGTGACAAGCACCACGCGCGTGAAACGTTCGGCCTGAATGAGAACATCCACAGCCATTTCAAAGTCCGTGTTAGCACGGGTACAACGGTTCCCGGCCTCATCGGTGATAACACGATTAACCTTCTTGACAATCTTGTAGCCGAAATCGCGTAGCAGCGCATAGTAATTCTCCTGCGTTGCACGGTAGGCGGCATCAGTTGTGGCGCGGTCCTGGTCAAACGCGACATATGCATTCAGTCGAACCGGTTCAGAAGAGTCGCGGCAGGCGAAGGCGCGCAGAACGTCATAACGCATTCCATAACCGCCGTTGCGGCTGACGCTGGGGACATCAACAAATACTCCAACACAGGACCTTGGCATGCGACTTCACCTCTATGACAGACACGTGTAGAAGTGTGATGCTATCATGCCGCCAGAATGAGTCAACTGGTTTTTGCCTGCAGAATATCATGCTTCAACTTGGCAAGACTTACGCTATAGTGCCGCACTCGAAGATTATGAAGAATTTTCCCCATGAGAAACAGCAACAGCATCACGATTGAATCGCTACTAACCGGAGTTTCCCTGCTCCTGCTGCCGTGCATTGTATATGGATGGACTGGTGACATATGGTCTGCCACAACGAGAACCCAGATCAAGACAATCGCCGATAGGATGATCACTTCGACGTGGAATTCGCCTGTGGATTTCACCAACCTGGCTAATGATTCGACGGGTAGGTTGACCAACTACTACGGCAGTTGCATCTACACTGGAGTTCCATATTGCCTGAACCAGACTACGGGACGGGAATACGACTGGGATGACTTCACCAATGCCCTTGCCAACGTCAGTTCGCCTGCCGGAGTCCAACAACTCGGGAATGATTGTTCTGGCTTTCTCAGCATGTGCTGGAAACTTCCTGAGTCCATAAGTACGAGGGAACTGGCGCAAAACAACGGCAACGGTCCTTACTGGACGAGCCTGGGAGAGGTCGGGTGTGTCACCGGTTCTGACTTCCGCCTGCTGCGCGGAGACGCACTTAACTACAATGCGACAAACGGCGATGGGCATGTCATGATGTTTTTGCGTTACGCAACAGGCGGATACTGGACCATGGAGCAAAAATGGGACCACGCAAAATATAAGTTTCATCCAGACTTCAGCGAATTGACCACTTATCGGCCCATCCGTAGGTCGATGATACTGAACGAGGCTTCGCTCGACTTTGAACAGGATGGCAAAAGCGATGTCGCCGTGTATTGGCCGGGTGGTGGCTCATGGAACATACTGGAGAGTTCAGGGCAGATTATTCCCGTCGTACAGTTCGGAGCCGCCACTTCGGTGGCCGTCGCCGCCGACTACGATGGCGACGGCAAGACAGATATGGCTGTCTATGCCCCGGCAACCGGCATGTGGAACATAAATCACTATGCGAGCCATCAGACACGCGCTGTTCAGTGGGGCTGGAGCCAGGCCATTCCCGTGCCCGCAGATTATGACGGTGATGGCAAAGCCGACATAGCCACATATGTGCCAGCGACGGGACAATGGCTCATCCTGCAAAGCCACGACGGCCGGATTCGCTCCGTTCAATGGGGCTGGAGTCAGGCGATGCCGGTTCCGGCCGACTATGACGGCGATGGAATGGCCGACATAGCCACATATTTTCCCGCGTCGGGTCAGTGGTGGATATTGCAGAGTTTCGACGGTACGCTACGATACGCCCAGTGGGGCTGGCGAGAAGCCATGCCCGTTCCGGCAGACTACGATGGAGATGGAAAAGCCGACTTATCTGTTTATATTCCATCAACGGGCACGTGGAACATTCTACAGAGCCACAATGGTTCGCTGAAGCAGCAAAACTGGGGCTACTATCTGGCAGCAGCTGTCCCCGGCGACTATGATGGCGACGGGCAGGCCGATATTGCCACTTATCATCCACCATCAGGAATGTGGTTCATTCTCAAGTCCACCGGCGGCATGACACAGCAGCAATGGGGATGGATCGAAGCAGTCCCCGTGCTTCCGCAATTTCAGATCAACCGCCAGTTCTTCCCATCGCCATAACGAAAGTCAGTAAGCGTCACGCCAAGCCGCCCTATCTGATCACATCGTAGATGTCGTAGCGTTGGCAGGCTGTCGGACTTTCTTGCGTGGCAATTCGCTGCTGGTATCATGCTGCAATCATGGCTACCAAGTTCATTACGATTGACCGAAATACACCGATGCTTTT
>CAIVKH010000320.1 GCA_903906425.1 uncultured bacterium | reverse complement strand
GCTGCACGTCGCATAATGGCCGGCGTTATGCGATGTCAGCCCTTCAGTCCGAAAGGCCGCAGCCCGCCAGAGCCGCCGCGTGCATCCCGCCGGTTCACCGGCACGCCTGCACCGCCCGATGGTACGCGGTGCGGGATGCTCCCGGCGAGCGTCGGCGAGGACCGGCCTTTCGGATTCCCCGGCTGGCCACCGTCTTTTCCATCGTCGCGCGCTCTTTGTTTTTCAGCGAGTCTTCGAGTCCGCAATGCTTTCGCCGCGGGGCTGTGGGCATGGCAATGAATCGCGCCCTGACAAATTCTTTGCGCGAGAAGGGCCGCGGCGAGTCTCTGGCGCAATCTGCCCGTGGCGTCGAGAGCGCCAGCAACAAGCGTCGCCACGGGTCTTCATCTGCATCACCCTGGCATCGCAGCGGCGACCGAAACGGATTCGGTCGTCGCGATTCGTGAGCGAGCGAGGAACGCGAGTGACGAGCCGAGCGTCCACAGCGCCGGCCGGCGAGGACGGCGCGATAGGTTCCGAGCGAGAAGCGGGAGCGACGAGTCGAGGAACGGTCTCCCCAGCGGAGCGATGGATCGTGAGCGAGAAGCGCCAGCGACGAGTCGAACGATGACTTCCCCAGCCGGGCGATAGGTTTCGAGCAACGAGCGAAGAGCGAGGCGACGAGAAACGGCATCTTCAGCGGAGCGATAGATCGCGAGCAAGGAACGATGAGTGACGCGACGAGCGATGGCGTCTTCAGCGTAGCGATGGATTCCGAGCAACAAGCGACAGCGCGGCGACGAGGAGCGGCGTCTTTTTAGCGAAGCGCTGAGCGAGCGATCCTATCCGCGCGTAGCCCGTCGTCGGGCCGCGCTCTTCACCTGAGCGACCGCTGAGGGAGCGGCGTCTTGCGGCGAGTCTTCGAGCCGCTGAGAACATCAACGGCGTCCGCGATGCGTGGCGAAGGCGGTGAATCGTCACGCCGTCGCGTCGTCGCGACGAGCAGTGCGAGAGGGATCGCGGACGCCGTTGTCCATTTTTCCAATCATTGGAATTATTCGGCTTCGATGTTTTCCAATGATTGGAGATCCACGGAAAGGTGTCGCGGAAAACCGCACGGGGTTTTCTGCGGCGCGGAAAAACTCCGCCGCGCAGGTCGTAAAGCTGCGCGGCGTCTGCCGTTTTGCGCGGGTCTAGGCTGCCTCGGCGTAGTGTGCGAGGGCGGCTTCCTCTTTGAGCATGAGCGCTTCGTCGGGTCGCAAGTCGCGTGACGCAACTGCGACGAGTTCGAGCGGGACGAATCCGCGAGATTGTGTGAGCAATCGGTCGTAGCGTTTGATGTCCTGCAAGGTTCGCGAGAAGGCCCAGTCCGGGTTCTGGCGGGTGCGGTTTTTGTACCACTGGTGCATATATTCGCGGTAGCCGTTCGTGTGTCTCAGGGTCTGGCGGCGTGCGTTCAGGCAGGCTTTGCAGACATAGCCGGGGCGGTCTTTGGGGAATGCCTCCGGCGGTTTGCTCTTCCCGCATTTGACGCATGTGCGGGTCGTGTTCGCGGATGATGGCGGGTAGGATTTTCTTCTCATGGCGTCGCCTCTTACGCTGCGTTGCTGCGGGGAAATGCGATGGCCATCGCGTGGTGCATCGCCTCTTGTGCGTTGCGTCCGGCCTTCAAGTGCGCGGAAAGCTGGCGGAGCGCAAAGTCCTTGCGGCGATTGAGTGTTGCCATGATCGATGCGGCTTCGCTCGGCCTGTCCTTCAAAAGTCGGGCGTAGAAATCCGGCTTCTGTTCCTGCGTCGGCTGCGGCTCCGCTGCCGGTGTCGGCTGCGCGATCGGCGCGGCCTGTGCCGGTGCTGTGGTGGTTTCGGTCGTGGTGTTCTGCTTCTGGTTCTTCTTCATTATCGGTCTCCGTCTCAGGCTGTGGCCTGTGTGTTTGTT
>CAIVKH010000319.1 GCA_903906425.1 uncultured bacterium | reverse complement strand
TACCTGATCAAGAAGGACGAACTCGATATTTTCAATATCCCGATCGAGCACGTCACGAAGCAGTACATGGCCTACATCGACATGTTCAAAATGCTCGATCTGAATGTGGCCGGCGAGTTCGTCGTCATGGCGGCGACGCTGATGATGATCAAGAGCCGGATGCTCCTGCCGGTCGAGGACCGCCCGGAGCTTGAGGATGAAGAGGACGATCCGCGCTGGGATCTGGTGCGCCAGCTCGTCGAATACAAGAAATTCAAGGACGCGGCCGAGCACCTCGACGATTTGCAGCTTGAGCAGGAAAATATTTTCGCGCGCGGCGGCGAGAACGTCGAACTCGGCCAGGACGGCAGCGTCGCGCTCAACGACGTGAGCATTTTCGACCTGATCACCGCATTTCAGGAAGCGCTGAAAAAGGCAAAGAAGGAAGACGACCTCACCGAAATTTTTGCGGACAAGTGGACCGTTGCCGACAAAGTGGACCAGATCATGCGGATCATCCGGACGCAGGGCCACGCACGGCTGCTGGCGCTTTTCGAAGGCATGTTGCACCGCTACGAAATGGTCTGCACGTTCCTCGCGATTTTGGAACTGATGAAGCTCCGCCACATCCGCGCCGTCCAGCGCTCGCAATTTGGCGAGATCGAAATTATCGCAGGCGAGCCGTAGGGGAAGTTTCGGGTTTCATGCAGCGAGGATCAGACCTTCCAATGATTGGAAGAAGGCGGAATCGAAAAGTTCCAATGATTGGAAACTTGCGGAAGGGGCGGCGGGGATTGTAGGAATGCGCGGTTTTGGCGGGCGGGGTTCACGGTTGATTTCTGAAACCCGGCACGTGAAACCAAGAAAGATTTATGTCTGAAGTCGAAGTATTGCCGGAGTTGAAGCAGATCATCGGCGCGATGTTGTTCGCGGCGAAGGCACCGCTGTCGCTTGGCGAGATGCGGCGGATTTTGCAGCAGACCGGCGAGGTGAATGGCGGGCCCTACAAGGAGTTCGCGTCGCTGAAGGAGCCGGATATCGCGGCGGCGGTGCAGCAGCTCGGTGTGGATTTGATTCAGGCGCGCGTTGGCGTACATGTTTCGGAAATTGCGACGGGGTTCCGGCTGAATAATGATTCGGGCTGCGGGCCGTGGCTGCGCATCCTGTTGGACAAGGGCCGCGCGCAGCGGCTTTCGAAGCCGGCGCTGGAGACGCTGGCGATCATCGCATACCGGCAGCCGGTGACGCGCGGCGAGATCGAGGGCGTGCGCGGTGTGCAGGTGGATGCGATCATCCGTAATTTGATGGAGATGCAGCTGATCAAGATCGTCGGGCGCAGCGAACTGCCGGGGCGTCCGTGGCTGTTCGGCACGACACAGAAATTCTTGGAATCGTTCGGTCTGAAAGATATGGAGGATTTGCCGAGCATTCAGGAATTGCGGCGGATTCAGACGGAGCAGGAAGAGCGTGAAATCGCGGCCGCGGCAGAGCGTGTTGCGGCGGAATCACAGGCGCAAATTGATTTGAACGAAAAGCCGGCGGCGGAATCAAACGCCGCTGGCGCGGAAACAGCAGAAATTCAAAAGTCGGAGGAAGCAGTCATGGGCGTTGGACGCGAAGACATCGATCGCGATTACGAAGGCGAACGCGAGGAAGATTTCGAGGAAGAAGAGGCTGAGGAAGAAAAAGAAGAAGCCGAAACAGAAGAAGTCGAGGAGGCGGAAGAAAAGGAGACAAAGGACGAGGAAGACGAAGATGTCGAAAAAGACGAGGACGACGAGGAATATAGCGACGACGATTTCGAGGACGATTCCGAAGACGAAGAAGACGAAGAACTCGAAGACGAGGAAATCGCCGAGGAATTGAAGGAAGAGTTCGGCGACGACGAGGACGAAGAAGAGGAATCCGAGGACGAAGAATCCGAATCCGAGGATGAGGAAGACGACGATGACGAGGACGATGGGAAATCGGACAAGTCCAAGGCGTCGAAGAAGGCTGACGGCGGCCGGACAAAAAAGAAATAATCGCGCGTGAACCTCGAAGAACTACGCCGGGAGATTGACCACATTGACGCCGACATCGTGCGCTTGCTGAACAAGCGTACGGAGTTTGCCGTCCAGATCGGCCACATCAAGAAAACGGAAAATATCCCCGTGTTCGTTCCGGGCCGCGAACAAAAGTTGCTCTCGCGTCTTGGTGAACTGAATGGCGGACCGCTCCCGCAAGAATCGCTACGGCACATTTATCGCGAAATTATATCGGCCGCCCGGTCAATCGAAGGCGGCCTGATCGTCGCGCATACGGCGTCGTCTGCAGCGGCGGCCCGTACAAAATTTGGCGGGAGTGTTTCTTATTTGCGCTGCACGTCGCCTGCGGAAGCGAAGAAGGCCATTGGTTCACGCGCACAGCTTGCTGTGCTTCCGGCGCGATGGAGCAACGGCAATGCCATTGATGAATTCGATAACGGCGGGAAGAGATTTGCCGTCCTGGCGGAGACGAAATGACCGCGATCACGAAGTCTGCGAAGCCGTACGTCGCCCGGCTTTCGACCTATCAGCCCGGCCGTCCGATTGAGGAAGTCGCCCGCGAACTCGGATTCGATCCGAACGAAGTCATCAAACTCGCTTCGAATGAAAACGCACTCGGCCCGTCGCCACGCGCGCTGGAGGCGATGAGGCAGTCTGCTCCGAAGATGCATTTGTATCCTGACGGCGACACATTTTATCTCCGACAGGCGCTCGCGAAAAAAAATGGCGTGAAGGAAGGCCAGCTTTTCTTCGGTCACGGCAGCAATGAAATCATCGCGCTGCTCGGCCATGTTTATCTCGAAAAAGGCACGAACGTCGTCGCGTCGCAGACGGCGTTCGTCGTGTACAAGCTCGTCGCCGCGCTTTACGAGGCGGATTGCATCGAAGTTCCGATGCGAAATTTCACGCACGATCTCGATACGATGCGCGAGGCCATCACGCCGCAGACCCGGCTGGTTTTCATTGCGAACCCCAACAATCCGACGGGAACCGTCGTGGACAATGCGGCGCTGGACCGGTTCATCGCGTCGCTTCCGCCGCATGTGGTTTGCGTACTCGACGAGGCGTACATCGAATTGATGCCGCCAGAAAAACGGCCCGATTCGATCGGATACGTGCGCAACGGGAAACCGGTTTATGTACTGCGAACGTTTTCGAAAGCATACGGTCTCGCCGGACTTCGCATCGGCTACGCGATCGCGGCAGAAGATGGCGTTTCGCTTCTGCATCGCGTGAGGCAGCCGTTCAACGTGAATGCGATGGCGCAAGCAGCCGCACTGGCGGCGCTGGACGATGACGCTTTTGTCACAAAGACGCGGAAGATGACGCTCGACGGGCTGGCGTATCTGGCCGGTGAATTCAAGAAATTGGGCCTGCCGTTCGTGCCGTCATCGGCGAACTTTGTCCTTGTGAAAACCGGAAAGGGCCGCGAAGTTTGCGCCGCTTTGCAGCGCAGAAAAGTAATCGCGCGGCCCGTTGATCCGTATGGTTTGCCGGAATACATCCGCGTCACGGTTGGAACGACGGCGGAAAATGCTGTGTTCATTTCTGCGCTGAAAAAAGTGCTGGCGTAAGGTTGGAGTCCAGCCTTCAGGCTGTCGTCAGACAGGCTAAAGCCTGAACTCCAACTGCCGATCAAAGAATTTTTATGAGCGAAAAAGCTTACAAACTGGCAACAATCGAAGCGAAGACGGAACGGTCGCTGATCAAAATTCCGGTTCGCGTGAAGGGCGCGGAGCCGGTGGTTTTCGGCGGCAAGGAAATTGTCGTCGTGGCCGGGCCGTGTTCGGTGGAGACGCCGGAAATCATGCTCGAAACGGCGCTGGCGATCAAAAAGGCCGGCGCAAAGATTATCCGTGCCGGCGCTTTCAAGCCGCGATCATCGCCGTACGCATTTCAGGGTCTCGGCGTCGAAGGATTGCGCCGGCTCGCGAAAATTCGCGAAAAGACCGGGCTGCCATTTATCACGGAAGTCATGGACACGCGCGATGTCGAACTGGTTTCGGAAGTTGCCGATGTCGTTCAGATCGGCGCGCGGAACATGCAGAATTTCAGTTTACTGAAGGCAGTCGGCCGAAAAGGAACGCCGGTGCTGTTGAAGCGCGGACTGGCAAACACGATTGAGGAATGGCTGATGAGCGCCGAATATATTTTGGCGAACGGCAATCCGAATGTGATTTTGTGCGAACGAGGAATCCGTACCTTCGAGCGCGCGACGCGAAACACGCTCGATCTGAACGCGGTTCCCGTTGCGAAAAAACTGACGCACCTGCCGGTCGCGGTCGATCCCAGCCACGGCACGGGCCACACGTATCTGGTGCATCCGATGGCGCTGGCGGCCGTCGCCTGCGGCGCGGATTCGATCATGGTCGAAGTTCATCCCGATCCGTCGAAGGCGACTTCGGATGGCCAGCAGACGCAGAATTTCGCGCAGTTCGCGGCGATGATGAAGGAAATCAAAGCGGTCGCGGAGGCAATCGGTCGCACGATCTAATTTCGAATCGCGGATTTTTCTGATGGAACGCATCGCAATAATTGGACTTGGACTGATGGGCGGATCGCTCGGTCTCGCACTGAAGAAGAATCGCGCGCCGTATGTGATCACGGCCTCGTCGCGCTCACCTCACAATCGCCAGCTTGCGTTACAACGTGGCGCGGTGGATCGCGCGTTCGAGCGGCCGTTCGATGCGGCGCGCGATGCATCGCTCGTCGTCGTATGCACGCCGGTCATTTCGATTCCGTCGATGGTCGAATTGATCCGTCCGGCGTTGAAGCCGGGCGCAATTATCACCGACGTCGGCTCGACGAAGGCTTGGTTGATGGACGAAGTTCCGAAGCTGCTGAAAAATTCGGATGCGATTTTTATCGGCAGTCATCCGATCTGCGGCGGCGAACAGTCGGGCATGGATGCGGCGCGCGATGATTTGTACGAGGGCGCGATGGTTGTCGTGACGCCGCCAAAAAAAGTGGACGAGGATTTGCTGTCCACAATTTCCAATCTTTGGAAATTTGTGGGAGCTAATTTCCAATCATTGGAAGCTGCGGAGCATGACCGGATCGTGGCGCGAACGAGCCATCTGCCGCATCTGGCGGCGACTTTGCTATCGACAACGGTGGGCCGGTCGGCTACGGAAAACATGGCCGGTTTCTGCGGCTCGGGCTTCCGCGACACGACGCGCGTGGCGGCCGGGGACGCGGAAATGTGGCACGATATTTTGAAGACGAACCGCGAATCGGTTCGGGAGGAGCTGGTGGCGTACCGGGCGCAGCTCGAGCGGATGATCGGCCTGCTCGACCACCGGGATTTTGACGGAATCCGCCGGCTTCTTGACGAGGGTAAAGCGGCGCGTGCCGCGTTGTTGGCCGGTCCAACTTAGGAGACTTTTTCATGTCGGAAATTCCGCAGTCGGTGATTGTTCACCCGGTAGAAAAATTTGGCGGCACGATTGAGGTGCCGGGCGACAAAAGTATTTCGCATCGCATCGCGATGCTCGCGGGCATCGCGTCGGGCGAGTCCACGGTTCACAACTTTCTGAAGAGCGAGGACTGCATCAACACGCTGCGCGCGATGGAAGCGCTCGGCGCGCGATCATACGTTTCGGAAGACGGCGAGCTGACGATTCACGGAACCGGCGGAAAGATTCTCGAACCGGCCGGCTCGCTCAATTGCGGCAATTCCGGAACGACGATCCGGCTGCTCGCCGGAATTATTGCCGGACAATCGATCAGTGTCGAAATGTCCGGCGATGAATCGCTGCAATCGCGCCCGATGGGTCGTATCCGGGACCCGCTCGAAAAGATGGGCGCGAAACTCGAACTGACCGGCGAAAAGGGAACCGCTCCGATCAAAATTCACGGCGGCTCGCTCAAAGCCATCGACTACATTCTTCCCGTCGCTTCCGCTCAGGTGAAATCCTGCATTTTGCTCGCGACGCTTTTTGCGGAAGGCACGACCACGATCACCGAACCACTACCAACGCGCGACCACACGGAACGGTTGATGCGAGAACTTGGCATCAACGTCATCACCGACGGATTGCAAATCAAGCTCACAGGCTTTGGCCAGAAAGGCCCGAAAATCAACGGCCGCGAGTTCGAGGTGCCCGGCGATTTTTCCTCAGCTGCATTTCTGATGATGGCCGTCGCTGCGCGCAAAAAATCAAAAGTCACGATCAAGAAAGTCGGCCTCAATCCTCGGCGGACGGCGTTTCTCGAAGTACTCAAGCGTGCCGGTGCCGATGTCACGATCAAGCCGCGCAAAACCACCGAAGGCGGCGAGCCGATTGGCGACATCACTATCGTCGGCGGCACGCTCAAGGCCGTCGAAGTTGGCGGTGCGGAAATTCCGAATCTGATTGATGAGCTTCCGCTCGTCGCCGTTCTTGGTGCGCTTGCGGAAGGAACGACGGTCATAAGAAACGCAGCCGAACTGCGCGTGAAGGAAATCGACCGCATCACCGGCATGGTCAACAATCTCAAATCGCTAGGCGTCGATGCCGAGGAGCAGGAGGACGGAATGATCATCCGTGGCCCGGCGAAAATCGTGCCGACGACCGCCGTCAAAAGCCTCGGCGACCACCGCACCGCCATGGCGCTCGCCGTGTTGGCGATGTATGGCACCGCGCCGGTCGTGGTCAACAACATCGCGTGCGTGGAGACATCATATCCCGGCTTCTGGCAGCACCTGCGGGATCTCGGCGGCCATGTCGAATAAACCGGTGATCTGCGTCGCCATCGACGGCCCTGCCGCATCGGGCAAATCGACCGTCGCGCGAGGCGCGGCGAAGAAACTGAATTTCAACTACGTTGATTCCGGCTCGTTTTATCGCGGCCTCACATGGAAATGTCTTCGTGACGGAATTGAAATCAGCAATCACGAAGCCGTCCTCGCGCTGCTCGCAACCGCGCAATGGGATCTTTCACTTTGCGATGGTCAGGTCGTCTATTCGATTGACGGCGACCAACCCGGCGAGCAGTTGAAATCGAAACCCGTGCAGGAGCGCGTCAGCGAAATCGCCGCGATTCCCGAAGTGCGTGCGTTCATCGTCGAAAAACTCCGCGAAACCGCGATGTTCGGCAGCCTCGTGATGGAAGGCCGTGACATCGGTACCGTCGTATTTCCCGACACGCCGCACAAATTTTATCTCGATGCCGATCCCGAAGAACGCGCCCGCCGACGTTTCAAGGAGCTCGAAAAATCCGGCGCGTACGACGATGCCCAGCAGGTTTTGACATCGCTCCAAAAGCGCGACCAAAAAGATTCGACGCGCAAAACCGCCCCGCTCCAAATCGCACTCGGCGCAAAAGTCATCGACTCGACCAGCATGGACGCCGCCGCCGTCATCGAACTGGTCATCAAACAAGTCACCTCGGCGCAGCCATGATTCCATCGGAACGCAAATTTTACATATTCCGCTTCTGCCGCTGGTGGTGCTGGCTTTTCATGAAGCTCTACAACCGCTACGAACCTATCGGCGCGGACGTCATCCCGGCCGAAGGCGCCTGCATCGTGGTCGCCAATCACGTCAGTTTCATGGACCCGCCCGCCCTCGGCTGCGGACCCATGCATCGCGCGATGCGCTTCATGGCGCGCAGCACGCTTTACAAAGAAGGATTCGCCGACTGGCTCTTCACGAACCTCGCCACCATCCCGCTCTCGCGCGACAAAGGCGACCTCACCGCCATGCGAAAAGCGCTGCTGGTGCTGAAAGAAGGCGGCTGCCTCGGCCTTTTCCCCGAAGGCACGCGTACCCCCGACGGAACCTTGCAGCCCGCAAAAAGCGGCATCGGCTTTCTCATCGCGAAAGCCGGCGTACCCGTCATCCCCGCCTACATTGACGGCACCTTCGCCGCGCTCTCGCGCCAGTCCCGCTTCATCAAGCCCGTAAAAATCCGCGTCAAATATGGCCGGCCGATCACCCCCGCCGAAATCGCCGCCCTCGGCCAGGGCCGCGACTGCTACGAAAAAGCCGCAAAGCTCGTCACGGAAAAAATCGCCGCCCTGCGCGACGAACTGAGAAAATGAACCGGCGCTACGCGCCGGCCTTAATAAATTTTCCTGGCTGGCCGCGACCGTGAAAAAACCGTAATTTCCAATCATTGGCAAAATGCGCAGCGCAAACTTCCAATGATTGGCAAAATGCGAAACGCGAATTCACTTTTCGAAGAAACACTCGACGATTCGCGCGACATACGGCAATTCCGCGAGACGCTGCAAAATCTGGCGATAATTCTTCTGATGCGTTGAACCGGTGCAGAGGCATTCGCCGGGTTTCGCGCCGACGCGGCCGCGCACGCCACAGCCGATTTGGATCGAAGGATCAATTTTCGTAACCTCGGCCTTGCAATCGGGCCGATCAGGAATCGCAAACTCGTAGGTCACCGACACCTTGCCGTCCGGCGGACCGCGCAGGCCATCGTCATCAATGGCTGAAAGATCGAATTCGATTTTGCGAGACTGACCGTCGGTTGGTCGCGCCGTGTGATCCGAGACGCGCATGCATGCCGCAATCGTGAAAACCGCAACGCAAATCAGTGCACTGATGAACCGCATTTTCAGACACGCTGCTTCACGACTTTTTTTTCGAGAAGATCCACGGCGTGATTCAGCATTTCGAGCGGATATCTCTCGGCGCGCTTGCCGTTTTTTCCGCCGCCGTCGAGCACGGCTTTCATTACCGGCAGCGCGGGCCGGGCGATTTCGCCGAGATGTTCGAGGATGTTTGCGGCCTGCGTTTGTACTTCACCCTGGCCGTTCTTGAGCGCGTCTTCGATCACCGGCAGCGCGATGCCGGCCGAGCCGATGTGGCAAAGCGATTCGGCGCAGGCGAGGCTGACGCCGGGCGATGAGTCGTGCAAATGCGTTTTCAATTTTTCGGCGGCGGGCGCGGCTTTTTCGGCGAGCATGACGCAGCCCATCGCGGCCCAGTAGCGGAGGCCTTCGTGGTCGCCGTCGAGCGCGGTTTCGAGCTGCGCAAGATTTTTTTCGTCGCGCGCGATCGCGAGGTCGGCGACGTCGAGAATTTTTTCGAGCGGATATTTCGCGAAGTCGCGCGTGGTGTCGTAGCCCTGCTGCGGCGAGCTTTCGGGCAGGAATCCGTTGTCGTGGATGCGAAGCAGCCATTCGCGCAGCGCGGCGCGCATCCGGTCGAGGTTGTTTTTGTATTTCGGATCGTCAGCGAGATTGTGAACTTCGTCGGGATCGTTCGGCGTGTCGTAAAGTTCCTCGGCGGGTTTCGGCTCGAAGAATTTTGCGGGCAGGCCGGTGAGTTTTCCCTCATCGTGCAAGCGTTGCCACGCCTGATACGACGCTGTGCGGAACTGGTACTGTTCCCAAATTCCGTACGGCAGATGCGGATTGTAGTTTTTGATGTAGCAGAATTTTTCGTCCTTCACCGTCCGGCACATGTCGAGCGTGCCGTCCATGCGATCACGTGCGGCGTAAATATATTTTCCGTGCTCTTTTTTGAACGGCCCGGCGAGCGCGTAGCCTTCCATGTAGTCTTTCGGCTGGATGCCCGCGAGGCTCATCACCGTCGGCGCGAAATCGAGGAACGAAACCGCGCCGTCCACGCGCGCGCCTGGCTGTGCGGGCGCGAGGTTTTGATATTTTTTCGGGAAGTGGATGATCAGCGGGACGTGCGTTCCGGTGTCGTAGAGAAATCGTTTCGAGCGCGGCAGAATTCCGCCGTTGTCGCCGTAATAAAAAATGATCGTGTCCTCATAAACGCCGTCGTCCTTTAGCTGCTGGATCAGGTTGGCTTCGAACGAATCCATCTTCGCCATGCAGTCATAATAATACGCCCGGTCCTTGCGGAACTCCGGCGTGTCCGGCTGATACGCTGGAATCCGCACGTCCTTCGGATTCGTGATTCGCGGGACGCCATCATTTTTCATCCGCTCAGGATGCAGACAGCTCTCATGCGTGATCTCGCAATTGAATACGGCGAAGAACGGCTGCCCCGGCTTGCGATGCCGCCAGTGCGCCTTCTTGCCGCACTCGTCCCAAATCTCCGGGATCGAAATCGGCGAGTTGTAATCCGTCTTCGCGTTGTTGGACGTGAAGTATCCCACATCGCGCAGGAATTTCGGAAAACCGTGAAGCCATGATGGAATCTTCCCCTGCGCACGCATCTGATTTGCGGGTCCGCATGATGCAGGATACATCCCGCTGATGATTGAGAACCGCGAAGGCGCGCAGACCGGCATCGTGTGGCAGTGCTCGTACAAAATGCCGTCTTTCGCGAGCGAATCGAGCGTCGGCGTTCGTGCAAGCTTGTCGCCATAACAGCCGAGATACGGATTATTGTCCTCGCTCACCAACCAGATAATGTTCGGCCTGTCCGCCGCAAAAGCGCACGATGCAAACGCCAGGACGATCGCCGTAATCCATTTCATAATCTTGCTCCGTTGTTTCCAATGATTGGAACTTTGCCACACTGAATTTTCCAACCATTGGAAATCTTCGCACGTTATTACGCCGGCCTTGAAAGCCACGCAGTCGGAATCGGCCGGCGTTTCACGCCGGGTCCCGAAATTTCCAGAACCGGCGCCTCGCCGTTCCACAGCACCGCGAGGATCGGCCAGTCGCGCCACGTTTCATATTCGAACGGCATCGAGCGCGTGTCCACGAAGATCACCTTGAATTTATGCGCGCCCTTTGCCGGCGCGACCGACCAGTCGCCGAGCGCGTGTCTCCGGATCTCCGCCTTCTTTTTTCGAGATGCGCAATTTCATTACGCAATTCAGCAGCCGTTCGAGGGGCGCAGTCGCCACGGTGTGTACGCTCAGAAATAATCCAGAAAGAAAGAACCCCAATATTCTCAGGCACGCGGCGGCAGACTTCATCATGTGCCGTTTACAGCGGCGTTTCTTCTTATACCACTTACTAATGATATATGGTATAATTAGGCTGCGTGAGTGTTCGGCATCAGGCAGGCTGCGGGCATGAAAAAGATGGGACGACCGAAGCTGAAGATGGTGGTGGATGCGAAACAGGCAGGTGAAGTGCGGCGGCTTTTTCGCGCCAGTGAAGACCCGAAGCGGAAGGAACGGCTGCAGGCGGTGCTGCTGGCCATGAGCGGATCGCACACACACGATCAAATCGCCGGGATCGTGGGCCGGGCGCGGTCCCTCATCCAGATCTGGCTGGACCGGTTCGAGGCCGGAGGCATCGAGGGCTTGCTGGCACGCGGCAAAGCGCCGGGCAAACCCAGTGAGTTGCAGCGGCCGGCGGTACAGAAGCAGATGGTGGCGGGCCTGCGCGAAGGCCGGTGGCTCACGGCCCCGCAACTGGCCGCCTGGCTCCAGAAAAAGCACGGCATCCGCCGCAAGCCGCAAAGTCTGTACTACTGGCTGGGGAAGCTGGGCGGCAAACTGGGCGGTGCCGCGCCCGTCCCACGTCAAAAAGAACGCGGCGGATGCGAAGGAGTTTGCGGCGCATTTCCACGACAGGCTCTGCGCGCTTTCGCTTCCGGCGGGCCGGCCGGCACGTATCTGGGTCGTCGATGAGATGCGCTACGGCCGACACAGCTTCACACGCCGCTGCTGGGGACTCAAGCGGCGTGCGCGTGATCAAGCCGTCGCAGCAAAAATACCAGTGGGGCTATGCGTATGGGGCGCTGGAGGTCGTGGAGGGCGAGGCGGAGGTGCGCTATATGCCCTCGGTGAACCTGCCGTTTCTGCACGGCTTTCTGGAACAGATCGCCGCAAACGATCCGGCGGCCGAACACGTGGTCATCTGGGACCAGGCCGGATTCTACCAGCGGCCCGGTGATGCCAGCCTGCCCGCGCACGTGCATATCCTGCCGCTGCCACCCTACAGCCCCGAACTCAATCCCGTGGAAAAACTCCGGGATGTGGTCAAGGACACCATCGCCAACCACGTCTTCCCCGCACTGGGAAAACTGGAAGCCGCACTGAGCGACGCCTTGCGACCCTTCTGGCGCGATCCGGCCCGAACCCTGAGCCTGGTTGGCGACGGCTGGCTGCATAGCGAAGCAAACGCTTCGTAGCCGTACATTCTACCACTATCCATTAGCAAGTGATATTATAATCTCCTTCGCGAGAATGGAATTGAGCACGCACGTTGCTCGAAGAGGAAAAACTTCTTTGCAGGTAGATACCAAAATTGCTTGGAATGGTTCTTCGTGTTAAACAGGAAAAACACGAGACTCGACGCAACCTCTACTCAGGTGAATAATCGCCTAAAGCATCTGAATTCTGGCCAGCAATTCCCATTCATGAAGTTTCCATAATATCTGATTGGCGTTGCCGTTGTCAATTCGTTGATGCAAACCGCAGTCGGGTTTTTGCGTTTTTCATGGTACGGCCGCTCCGTCGGGGCTGAATTGTCTCTCGCGAATATCGCATTCGGCAGCGACGCCGGTCACGGCATTCACACCCGGTATCCAGCCTTCAAATTTCGCTGCGGCGATTTCGTCCGCCGATAAATTCGGGGCTAGGAATTCGGGCAGGCGATTGGCGGTGTCAGTGTCCCGCATCCACCGACAGACCGAATAGGCATCGTGCTGATCGCCGGTGCGGTCGTCGGGTTCGTAAAGTTTGCTCCACAATCGCGGATAGACTTCGGCAATGACGTGGCGACCGGGCGGCGGATTCCAACCGTCGAAAGGCCAGAAGTGAATTTTCGCGCCCAGCTTTTCCCGCAGGTATCGCAACCATGGAATTCCGCTGTGCGTCGATTTCGCCACGGAGCCTTGAACGTCAAAATGGAAAACGGACTTGGCCGCTCCCGCGCGCTGTTCCGTCACGCGCCGCCATCGGTTGTTGTCCTGCCGGTTCGCGCCCGAGCCCCGCGCCCCCTTTCGCACATCATCGACGCGGACGCGGTCTTCCTCGGTCAACCTGTGCTTGTGAAAATAGTCGAGGAATTTGGGCCAGTCGTACGGTAGATGGTGGGCATCGAAGTATGTGCGCGGAAAAGAAAACCCGTGGTCGATGTCGACAATGGCCGGCGTTTCGTCCGTGAGCGTTTCTGCCAGCCATTCCGCGACACCTTTGCGCGTCCAATATTTCCGCGGGCTGGGCGGTGGATCGACTTCCCAAGGTTCGCCCTCTCCGTTGGCCATAAACACGCGCATCCTTTTCAGCAATGGGCCGACGGAAACCGCCGCCCTGTACAGAAAGGGAACTTGGGCTTCTTCGCTTTTGGCGGCGACAGGTTATCTTGGCCGATGACGTCGGATGGCGGCATGTAACCCGGTTGCCCAGTGGTGCTTTTTTTCAAAGCCCGTCTTTCAGCATGGGACCGAGCGTTGCGACCTGTTCCGTGGTGGCACCCCGGCACCGGCCTCAGAGCCGCTCCGGGGATGACCCCGCTTGGGAGGATGTCCTCCAATCGCCGCTTGGGCCGCTTTTCTTCGTCACGTGCCAACATGAAAACTACACAGAAGAAGAGTTCCCTCAGAATGAAGCCTGCCGCCCGAAAACCGAAAACGCCGGCAGGCCCTTGCGAGTTGCCGGTGCGCAGGCCGGACGCCGCGGGCATCGACATCAGTCCGGTCGGCGGCATTTATATTGCCGTGCCGCCGGATCGCGATGCCGAAGCGGTGCGTTGTTTCGGCAGTTTCACCGCCCAGCTCAGGCAGGCCGTTGATTGGCTCAAGGCCTGCCGCATCCGCACCGTCGCGCTGGAGTCCACGGGTGTTTACTGGATTCCACTCTGCCAGTTGTTGGAGGATGCCGGCATGGAGGTCTGTCTGGTGAATGCGCGCCACGTCAAACACGTGCCCGGACGCAAGAGCGACGTGCAGGATTGCCAGTGGCTGCAGTTCCTCCATTCCGTGGGGCTGTTGCGCGCCTCGTTCCGCCCGCCGCAGGCCATCTGCTCGTTGCGGGCCATCGCCCGGCACCGGGACAGCCTGCTCAAGCTGGGCGCGCTGCACATCCAGATTGGAAATTTGCGTCGCGCCACTACTGTCCGGTCAAACACGGGTGCCGATTCATTTCGCATCGTGCTGGCGCGGGTGAGATACGTGTCTCAGCATTTTTCGACTTCGTTTTGACGATGCTCTTGCCGACGGTCGCCCCTTTGAAGGGGAGGTCCTCCGTGTATGCCGGC
>CAIVKH010000318.1 GCA_903906425.1 uncultured bacterium | reverse complement strand
GGACTGAAGGGCTGACATCGCATAACGCCGGCCATTATGCGACGTGCAGCCTTCCACGGCTGTCTCCTCGACATCAACTGATGTTATGTCGCTTTTCCATCGTCGCGCTTATTCAGCCCTTGCGCCATTCGCCCAATCTTGGACGGGCGCGCTGGCCCATCGCAGACTCAGGGACGGCACGCGACGCGGACTCGCAAAACGCATCCACGGTGACTTGATGCTCGCACTTTTGCTTCATCCGCGTCGCGCGCCTCAGCTTGGATTCCAGCCCCGCAAAGATTTCACGCGCCCATCGCGGCCTTGCGCACTGCGTTCGACAGCCGGCCGTCTCATCGGTCGAGACTCGCGGACGCTCACGCCAACGCTTCACGAACTTCAATCGCAGCGATTCAAGTTCGCGACCAGCAGATGCGCGAAGACGCGCCCTTGCTGGAGCGCGTTGCCGTGTCCCAATGCGGCATCGGGAACGCTGCGAGACTCGCCCGCTGAGCCATCCGCTGTCTCAACTCCGCGCGCCGCGTCCCCGCTGTTCGCGTCAAATCTTCGCCCCGTCCGACGCCGGCTGACCACTGACACCCCGGCCCGCGCAACGCCGGGCCTCGTCAGTCGTCAGCCATTCGGCGTCCATGACGCAGGACAAACCCCCTTGGCAGCCGCGTTTTTCCTCTCCGCAACGGATTCACCTTTTCCCCGTTTTGCTGTCACGCCGTTTGCTTGGATTGCCAAACGTCGCGCCAGCCCCGCTTTTATTTTCGCCGTTCACTTGAAAGTGAACCATCGTTCACCTATATTCCCGGTTAATTCGGGTTCTTAACCGGTACGGCGGCTCTGACCCACGGAGTACGATCATGCCGTTATTTGAGCCGGGAAATGCGATGAACTTGGGCGGACGACCGAAAGGCAGCGTCGGCGGACGCGCGCAGGCGCTCATGGTGCTCGACGCGCTCATGGCCGACGACCGCAACAAGAACAAGCTCCGCTCTGCGATGCAGGCGAGCTTTGATCAGAACCCCATGCGCTTCTTCCGACAGATCATCATGCCGCTGTTGCCCCGCGACGTGATGCTGAAATTGGGCGAGGAAGGAGTGGTCAAATGGACATCCCTGTTAGATACGTTCCCCATGCCGGCCAGCGAAAAATCCATCACGATCGAGGATTCCGGTTCCGCGCCGTCTGCTGCGGCCGGCGGTGGGGCAAGACCCGCTTTGCCGCCGCCGAGCTTCTCGACGTAGCCGGACAACGCGGCGGCTTGTTCGCTTGGATCGCGCCCACGTACTACATCGCTGAACGCGGCGAGGCCGCGGTCAAATTGATTGGCGGAGAGTTCGTCCAGTTTCGCGGACAGAATCCCGTCCGCGCGACGCTGCGGGGACTCGGCTTCGAGGCGGAGATTCGATTCCTCTCCGCCGACAATCCCGACACGATTCTTGGCGACGGATTCGACGGCGTGATCGTGGATGAGGCGGCACGTCTCGAAAAATCCGTCTGGGATCAGAACATCAGGCCGGCACTTGCCGACAAACAGGGCTGGGCTGTTTTGATTTCGACGCCGCGCGCCCGGAACTGGTTTTTCGATTTTCATTCGCGCGGGCTTGACCCGAGCGAGAAACTTTACCGCAGCTACAGTTTTTCCAGTTTGGACAATCCGTATTTTCCGCGCGAAGAATTTGAAGAGGCACGCCGCACGACGCCGCAGGATATTTTCAAACAGGAATACGAGGCGCAATTTCTTGAAGACAGCGCGGGAGTTTTCCGAAATATCGAAGCGTGCCTCACGCCGACAACGGCGTTACCGACCGGCGACATCGCCATCGGCTGCGACATCGCCAAGCATACCGACTGGACGGTGCTGATCGCGATGGACAGGAAGACCGGCGCCTGCCTGGACTTTGAACGATTCAATCATCTCGACTGGCCGATTCAGAAGGAACGAATGCTCGCGTTCTGCCGGAAGTGGCGCGGACTGCTGGTCATGGACGCCACCGGTGCGGGCGATCCTATCTACGACGACTTAGTCCGCGTCTGGCCGCGCATCGAGCCGGTGAAATTCACGAACCAGACGAAGACCGAATTGATTCAGCGCCTCATCGTCGCGACCGAGCAACGGCAGGTTTCATGGCCCGCCGCTTGGGATGTTCTGACAAACGAAATGAAACGCTACGAGTACGCCGTCACGACCAACGGCGCGATCACGTATTCCGCGCCGAACGGCTTTCACGATGACTGCGTCATCGCGTTTGCGCTGGCGAACAAGGCTCGCTACGCCTTCAGCCCGAATCTCACCGTTGCTGTATTTCCCCGCAAACGCGCTGATCACTCAATTCTCGCTTCGCGTCGAGCCATAATGCTCTGATTCATTTTTTTTGCGGTCAACATTTCCCGCTACTGAAGCTCTGTAATGAACCGCCGGTCGCGATAATTCAATTTTTCCTCTGACGCCTCAAGGATCGATGGGTTTCTGAAATTTGCGAGGGGTTCGCAGACTCTGCCGATTCGCCATGGTCGCAAGTTTCCTATAATCATCTGGCGTCATCTTCGACATCGCGAAAAGAATGCGAGTCCCATCGGACCACCAAAACATATGCGAATAGAAATCCGTGAATGAATTATCTCCCTCCCCCCGGTGTTTCCACGAAAGCGTGCCACAGCGGGACTGGCCAACGTTGAGTGAAGAAACAAAGATAATCGGATTTTCGTCTATCCCGCCTTCGGAAGGAAATCTTATGACCTTTAGCGCAATGTTCTTCACATAGCGCCCAATGTCGGAAAGCTCGCCTTTATTCCAGTTCGTAGATGACATGAGGATGTAAAGCGCCTTTCCATCTTGAACCTGGACGAGAACACCCGACTTCGTGCTGTAGCGTACGAAGAGAAAATCACCCTCATCGGAGTACGACGAAATACCGAACGCAGACGAGAGATCGTCTCCAGCCGGCAAAACTTCCATATTCAATATTCTGTCGAGCGTACTAGGCAGTCCCTTGAGATCTTTCTCAATCAAACGGCCATCAGATTTTCTGGCGGCGATCATCTCACTCTCCGGCCAGAACGCATAGCGGATGAAGTCTGCAAATCTATCCGATTTCATCTTTTCAAGATCGATAACTTTCAACAAAGCCTCGTTGTCATTCGCTACAGCTTGACATGCCGTGGACCCCATCAGGATAAACGCCGCAATAAATGCTACAATCTTCATAACATTCCTTTCATCGACTCGATAACAATGATTGCTCAGGGGATAGGTACGCTTGCCCCCGGTTGATTGCAAGGAACCGGATCTCCAAACATATTTCTAAAACACCAAATCTGAGTTATGCCATCTTCCGTGCCGAGCTTCTTCAGCATCTCGTAGTCATTTGCCGCCTTTTTCTTAGGCGTTATCGCATAGAAGCTGCCCGCAGCATTGCAACAACCTTCATATTCATTTAGTCCTGAGGACGGGAAATTCAAAAGAAGTCCTTCCGCACCATGAACAGGGCATGTTCTGGTATCAGGTGCAGTGCAGTTGCCGGCACCCGCGTTTGTCGAAGCATACACATTCGTCTGAATTGCGGGATGAATTCCAAGCATTCCAACGGCCGATGCCATGCAGCGCGCTTGGTTGTCACAGTCGCCGCCTTGGAAGACGTTCCACCCATCCAGCAGTTGCCAGTCATCCCATTGCCCGTTTCCCGTATAGAAGTACGTGCCGGACGCAACGGCATCCCAGATGGAATCTGCGGCGCGCGACTCTGGTCCCCAAGAAAGCGCCTTGGTGCAGACAAAATTGATTCGCTTGAGAGTTGGCCCCGGTCCCGGAGTCCCGCATGTCACATATATGCGATGCGGTCCAGATGTTCCCATCGAATAGGATGATGCGTCTTGGAAGAGTGCTGACCATGAGATGTTCTCATCCACAATATCCACCAGCCGTCGTAGCGGCAGGGTTGAGGTGAGAGGAACCGTCTGATCCGATCCAGTCGAGACAAATCCGGTTTTCGGGAAGCTCAGGCCCGGCAGTTCCCCTGTACCGCGCAGCGAGAGATTCATCCCTGCCGGTTGCGCTGAAACGACAGCATTTATGGACACGTTAGTGTAGCGAGTGTGGCTTATTGGATTATTCGCGCCCCCCTTCACCCATCCGCGCGGGCTGTACACCGTGCCGCCCGAACCATCGAAATCACTGTTATAGTCCGTAAGAACGCCATGGTCACTCGTGAAGGTTATTGATTTCAAATCCAATTTGAACACGGTCGTTGCGTATTCGACAGTACAGCTATTATTCGTCATGATCGAACTCGTGAAGGTTGCGTACACTTTTTCGGCGTTCGTGGCAGCGCTCGCGCTTGAACCGCATTGAACCGTCACGGTCTTGCTGTTGGGATTTACGAGCGTCAGATTTCCGCTGCTTGTCACCCAATGCCACGTTCCTGAAGGGTTGCCAAGTACGCGCCCAACAAGCTGCGTTTGTGAGTTCACCGGCAGGCCCACCGGGGGCGCTTTGCCGGAGGTCGTCGCGATTGAAGTGATATAGGCGCTATTCGAATTTGGAGCGTCCGGTTCCCATGGAACATCAATCTGCACCCACCCACTGTAAGTAGATGCATTAAGATCGCATGTCCATGAGACGAAATTGGATCCCGTCACTGCAAGGGTTGCACTGGAACCCGGCTCTGTTGCCGCAACATAAGGAGAGGAACTGAAATGTCCGCGATAGAGTTGGAGTTCTCCATCCGTAATATATGGCCAACTAAGATAATGATCGACCAATATGCTAATCACATTGGTTGCACTCCGCCAAACAGTAGCGTAGCTATCGATAGTGTTCACATAATGCGCGAAATCGGACTCATAGCTGAGGTCAGAAGTGATTCCATTGGATGCGGCGACCGCTGTCGTTTGCGTCATCATTGATAGATGACCATATGCGGACGATTGATATGCGCCAACATAGTTCATGCCAAACCAGAGATTCCCACCATGAGAATAGATATGAAAGGATACTGCGCGCTGGCATACTTCATCGTAATTGTGGGGATCGGTCCCGATGGCGAACTCGGTCGCATTGTCCAAGCCGTCACCATCAGGATCAGCACTGGCATTATTTACGAACGGATTCAGGCCATTGTTCACAACCCAGCCGTCGGGAAGCGTCCCGCCCGCTGTGCTGTAGGCGTTTGGATCAGTTCCATACTGCTCCCATTCCTGGCCATCAGTAAGACCGTCACCGTCGGTGTCGGGATTGTTCGGGTCTGTGTGCGTGATGTAGATTTCCACGGCATCAGGAATCCCGTCGGTGTCCGAATCGGTCATATTGCCTAGTACGAAGAAGTCCATTTGTTCGGGGCCAGAATAGCTCCACATGACAGGGTCGGATGAATGAGGGATCGAGGCCAGAAGATTCCATGCTGGCGCAAGAAGGTTTGTCGCGGCGAAGATGCCAATGGTTGTGACGCTGTTGGTGGCATGAAGATACAACGAAGCGGGCAGCCCGGAAGATTGTCCCACGAAAGCAAGCTTGTTGGAGAACAGGGCGGAGGCAAAAACCGGATGTCCCGTTGCATCGAATTCCGCACCCGCGGCGACAGCGATGTTGCTCAGATAGACGGGCACGTCGTTCGTGGCAATGAGCGACATCGTAACAAGAATTCGATCGGGCGATCGGTCGGCGCTCCATTGTGCCGCGTTGGTGGGATCATCAGAGACATACGAAGGCATGATCCCATAGTTTGTCGCAATCCATGCATCGATATTGTAAGTGATGCTTGTGGTTTGAATCACATCACCGGTCGCGTTGAACCAGAGCCGCAAATGATCCGGATCGTTCGTCTCGACGGCAGACATGGGAAAGACGTTCACGCCGGAGTTCGTCGCGCCGACGAGCGTGGCGAGGAAATTGGTGTCGAGATCCTGTGAATAGGGAATGAGGCCGATTTCTATGCGCTGCTGCTTTATGCCGGGCAGAATGATCGCGGGCCACATACTGTTGGTCCACACCGCTTCGACGCGGGCCGAAATCTGCGTCGTGTTCGCGACCGGCGCTGCGAGGTCTTGTGCGGTCAGCGTGCTGACATCGAGAGCCGTGAATATTATTCCGGCCAGAACAACTATTTTTATTTTCTGAAGCATGACGATTTACTGCCTTTCCGCCCGCTTCCCTTTCGATCACATTATTATTCGCCCATGCGACGCATCTCTCACATTTTTTATCACAATAGATTTCATGCCTGTCTTTGTGAACACATTGACTCCCGCCCGATACTGAACTAAAGTTCACCAACTTTGAAAACGGCAGAACGGAGCCGAAGGACACCGTTCATGCCGCTGCAAAGACCGAATACAATCTGGCGCGACTGGTACAATCCCCTGGAGGGATTGACCGTCAAACGTCTCGTCGGCATGGAGGACGCCGCCGACCGCGG
>CAIVKH010000317.1 GCA_903906425.1 uncultured bacterium | reverse complement strand
GGAGTATCCCGGTTGTGCATCACCAGGCTGAATGTGCCTGGGACGGATGCGCCTCCCGATGGGATCACCTTGAATGCGTCCAGCTTGATCTGTCTCCCGATGAAGTTTCTTGCCGTAAAATCCTGTGGCGTTCCCGAACTTGAGACAAGCGCGAGGCTGTCGCCCCCGGCACTGCCAGAATTAATCACCTGAAGCATCAACTGGCCATTGACAATGGCCGAGGAAATCTCGTGCGCGACGAACTCAATGGCCGCCCGTCCGTTGTTATTGCTCTCGACACGTTTGTTGCCGAGTTTCCATATCTTTGAACTGTTGCTGAAAACGTTCGCAAGAAAGACAATCATGATGGCCAGAACCGCGACAGCGGCCATGATCTCAATGAGCGTGAAACCTCCTCGCGACCGCTGGTGCGTGTGTCTTTTCACGGCTGCAGGTCCCCGCGGTATATGTCGGCAAAGAAAACTTTCATGGTGTTAGTATTGTTTTGTGAATTGAGCTGCGTCCTCAGAACGGCGCGCCGCATGTTGTCCGACGAAGGCTCAACTGGCTCTATGGTCAGGCTATAAGCAAGGACTAATTCCTCGATGTTTGGGTTTGCCGCTGCGCGAAAGTGGAGTGGGGTTGGATTCCATTTGTATGTTCCGATCGTGCCCACGACATCCGGAGTTATGACCAGTCCATTTGGAGAATCCCACATGCTGCTTGCCGCAACAGGGATTGGAGTTGCTGGCCCGGTGGTGAAACTAGACCAAGGGTTCTGGTTCGTAGCCGCCGCGAGCGCGCGAAGCGTGTTAAGCACATAGTCCGCGAACAGGGCCTGCTGCGTGTCCTCAGATGCTTTCTTGCTATTATCCAGCGCTCCGGGAAGCATCCCGACCGTGGCCAAGAGACCGACGCTGACGATGAGCAGGGCAAGGGCCACCTCAACCAGTGAGAAGCCGCGGCGACTATGTTTCATCGTTCTCATTGCTTTGTCAGCTTGATCTGTCCGGCAGTTGAGGAGGCCTGGAGTATGTTGACCATCGCCGGGGTCTTGTATTGGATCGTGCCGGTGCTGAAGTCCCGGGTGCCTTCCGTCAGGTAGATTTGCGGCTGCCGGAAGATGTCGCCGACGCCGGTGGTGGAGCCATCGGGCCTGAAACTCAGACAGGGAACAGGATTAGTCGAATCGCTCAAAGGGTAAGCTATCGTCACCGGACTGTAAGGTGAGGAGGGAGTCCAGTTGAGAACGTTATCACCGCTGGTTGTGGGCCTCTTATCGAAAAATATTCCATCTGGAAGATAGATCCAGTCGCGAATGAATCCGTCTTGGGCCGTATAGACATTATAGGATCGTTGAATGCGCGATGTAACACCCGTACCCTTGTCGGACTCAATATTCGGGTCGGTCGGGAACACGACATAGGTGACGGCGCGATGAGTTATCGCCCACTGACGGGCGAGGGACAGGGTGGTGCGCAATTGCATGGTCGCGCCGCTCATGCCGGAACTGCGCGTCAGGCCGCTGAACATGGGCATGGCAACGAGAACCAGAAGCGCCATAATACCCATGACGACTAGCAACTCAACCAGCGTGAAGCCGCGCTTCTTTATGTCCAGAGCCGAAATCATGTCATGCCTTTTCACCATGAAGTGATATTGTCACCGAGCGTCGTGGCCGTGCTCTGGCCATCGGGGCCGGCGGACCACACCGCGACGCCGCGCCCTTTGAGTGTTCCATAGGCGGACCCGGTGTCTATGTTGTTATCGTAGTTGCAGTCCAAGGCGATATAGTAGGAATGCGCCACGGTGGGTGAGTCGTCCCACGGGTCAACCATGTCGCCTGTGGAATTCGTGCTGGTGCTGGAGATTTCAAGGAATGCAATATTCCGGGGGTTGAGGCTGCTGGAGCTGCTGGCCGTGAGCACCGAGATGATGTCCGAATTGTGACCGCCTACGCCGCCATAGGGCGTTTCTTGCGTACCTGTCACGGGATATTTGTTATATTCATTGTAATAGGCCTTGATGGCGGTGGCGAGACCGGCGGCCTCGTGTTGCGCCTGGGCCTTGTGGGCCTTTTCCAGTGCGGCCTTGATGGCCGGCAGCAGGATGGCGGCGAGGATGCCGATGATGCCGATGACCACCAGCAGTTCAATGAGCGTGAAGGCTCTCGTTTTCGTCCAATTTTTCATGATTATCTCTCGCAATGAAACTTTTCCTCGGCGGGTCTGCGACGGTTTAGATCTGGCTCTCTCACATATTGCCTTGGGAAAAACACACGTCATCTGCCGAATTCGTGCCATCCGGCCCGTAGGACAGAAGCGTGAATGACAGAACCTTCCCCGATGGCCCGGGCCGCGCCGTATATTTATATGTCCGGCCCCACGGATCGGTCGTCGGGCAATTGACCACAAGATTTGTCAACCATGTCAGGAATGTCCTGTCCAGCACGCGATTTGCATCGTCATTGATGTCCTGCGTGTAGGGCCAATATTGGTTTTGTACGACCCGGAATTCCTCCAGCGCGTTCTTGATCTTCTCCATGTCGGCCGCAGCCTTGGAGCGGTCGTTCTTCCTGCTGACATAACCGGAGATTGCCAGCACAAAACCGGCCAGGATTGCGATGATGAGAATCACCATCATCAACTCGATCATCGTAAACCCCGCCCGCCGACCACCTGTTTTGCCCTGCATCTGAACTCTCATGCCCAAGTCGTCCTTCAAATATTTGAAGTAACTCCTACCCAAAACCCCGCGGCAGGGAAAGAGAGAAGACAAAAAAAATCCGCCGGCCGCCACGAGCCGGCAGCCCGAAACCCGCCCACGCATCCGCCATTTCCAATGATTGGAACTTTGCGCGGCCGGAATTTCCAATCATTGGAGCTTCTTTCAAAACCCGGTCACGGTCTGGTCAAATTGGCAATCAGGAATGCAGTAACCGGCAGAAAACAAGGGATATTCTGGAACACCGCTCAAATCTTACCTGTTTTCCTGAGTTCGAAATAGCTGTTCCGGCTGTTTTGAAAGAGGCTCCAAGGGTCAGAAGGAAAACAGATGGAATTCCTGCGAACGTGCGGCCGATTTCATTCGATGAGCGACCGGCGCGCGGGAGTGGCGCCGGAGTCGCATGGATGGCGGCAAAACCCGGCATGATGAGCGATGGACTCGGTTTGATGAGGCCGGAATTTCATTTGATTAAAGCCGGAGTTGATCCGATTTGGCTGCGACTTTTTTCGACCGGCCAGAAAGCCGGCGGGATTGGCGCGAGGCTTGGGGCCGCAGGCGGCGCGAATCGCGGTGTTGCTTTCCAGGCAGATCGCGAAACAGAATTCGGGTCCGTGCAGCGCGGATCAGTGCGGCGTCGCAATTGTGCACGCGCGCATCGTGACCGGGCCGAGCAGGCCGGACGGAACGAGCGGATCGCCTTTCTTCCAGAGCTTCCAACTCGTGAACGCGAACCGGCCGGTGGGACTCGGCTTGTCTTCCAGCACGAACTGCGGCCACGATTTCAGCGTGCCGTTCGCATTGCGGTCGCCGTCTTCCGTCAATTGTTCGTCGCCGATGAGCCGGTTGATCCACAGATTCACGACGCGCACTTCGAGTTCATTCACGCCCGCCTTGACCGTGTCGGTGACTTCGATGCGATAGGGCGGCTTCCACAAAATGCCGAGATCCTTCCCGTTCAGTTTCACCTCGGCCATCACCTCGACCTTGCCGAGATCGAGATAAACGCGCGTCTTCGATTTCGGAATCTCGCCGTTGAATTCGAATTTCTTCCGGTACGTCGCGTGGCCTGAAAAATATTTTATTCCCGCGTCGGCGCTCTCGCTCCATGAAATCAGTTTGTCGAATTTCGCGGACGCCGGCGCGCCGCGATTCGGCTCGAAGCTCACGTCCCACGCGCCGCCGAAATCGAACACCGGCGGCGGCGCGGCCACGTCTGCCGACAGCGTCTTTCCGGCCGCCGTCTTGATTTCGTAGTGCCCCGCCTGCTCGGCCTCGATTACGAATTCACCGACATCGTTCACATGAAGAGTCGCCGTCGCTTCCGTCGCCGGAATATTTTTACCGAGCGAAATCATTTCAGTGTCGGTCGCGGACGCTTTCAGCGACTGGCCATTGATCGTGTATTCAATCGCGAGCGTCTTCACGATTTGGAATGCCGGATCAACATCCTCCGCCATCTTCGCAACCTTGAAACTCGTGACGCCTGAATCAACCAGCGCCTGCACCTGCGTCTTCACGTCGCGCGTCTTCGCCGCGTCGCCCAGCACGCCGTACATCGCCTTTTGAATTTCAATTTTTCCGCCCGCGCTGGTTTGCTGCATCACCGGCGACCCATCGCGCGCGAAAGAAACCGCCGGATCAAATGCCTTCGTGCCCGGACGAAATACGACGAACAACGAGCCGGACGGCTCGAACCGCAGCGGAATTCTTGTGACGCCATCTTTCGTTTCGTATGCCGCAACCGGCTCCATGCGCCCCGTGTCGGGATGCCAGATTTCCGGCCGCTTTCCGGCGACGCGGAACGAACAGACAGTCTCCGCATTTTCCGGATTCTTGTTCGCCACAAAATAAACATCGGCATCGCCGATGATCTTGTGGATGTGCCGCAAGCCCGGCGTCGAATCGAGATCCGGCGGAACGCCGTCGTTCGCCAGCAGCGGGATGATCGAGTTGATGTTCGGAATTGGATCGCCAGTCGGCCCCGGCTGCGGCTGGCTGATTTCGCCCCACGGATGCATGCCGTACGGACCAAGCTCCATCGCCGCGGTCCAGTTGTTGTTATTCGCAAAATCAGTTTTCCATTCGCCATCTTTTGACTTCGACGCCTCCCATGTCGCATCGCTGGCGATGTCTTCCGACTTTCCATCGGAATATTTGATTTTCAACACCGCGATCAGCCCCGCCGGATTCGGTGTCGTGTCCGTATTCTCCGCGAGCACAGCGATGATGTTCTTCCCCGGCTTGAGCAGTTTCGCGACGCTGACAGTTTTGGCCTCCTTGAAATTATCGCTGTCGCAGACACGCTTGCCGTTGATCCAGCATTCGTAAACATTGTCCACCGACATCGTGAGCGTCGCCGTCGCGACAGGGCCTTTCGCCTCGAACACGCGGCGGAAATAGCGATGTCCCGGCGGCGCGCTCGCCGCGGGATTTCCTTCTTTCAACCAAATCCATTTTGCATTCGTCAGGCCGGCCACCGGGGCAGCTTCGCGCGCGATCGTTTTCTGCGGCATCAATTCATCCGTCCAAATCACGCGGCCCTTGCCGAGAGCGCGGATGATCGGCGAGCCGGCGTTTGATGATTTCACTTCGCCCCAGATTTCATTCGCCAGTTTCTTCACTTCGTCATCGCACTGCGGATAATTTCCCAGGCCCGGCGATTTTGCCGGCGGCACGCCGACCACCGTCGCGCCGGCTTCGATCAGCTCTTTGATCTTGCCGAGCAGCTTCGGCGACATCATTTCAGTTTGCGGCAGCACGAGCATCCGGTAGCTCATGCCGTCGGGCAAGACGATGCGACCGTCTTTCACGCTCATGCGCGTGAGCACAACTTCCGGCGGGCAGCCGTCGAAGTTGTAGCCGGGCCGTTCGAGACTGCCCTTCACCGGCGACTTGAATCGCTGCGGCGAATTTTCCGGAACGAGGAAACAGAGATCGGCGACGAACAAACCCTGCTGCAACAAATACTGGCATCGCGCGAGATATTCGTGCCACGCCTTCGACTGTTCCCACCACGTCTGCGTGCGCTCGTAATGAAGTCCCCACGGTCCCATCGAAACGCCGGGCGGGCGATTCGTCCAAGGCTGGAGCGCGTAGCGGTGAAACACGAAACGGTTGATTCCCTCGCAAAATGCCCAGTCGCCGAGTTCCTTGATCATCGCCGGATGGCCCTGCCATTTTTCGCTGTTGCTCGCGGTGAAAGATTCCGCGCCGAGAATTTTCTTTCCGTAAACGTGCGCCGAGGACGACATTTCGGTGCAACTGTAGGCCGCGCCGAATTTGCTCCACGACCAGAATTCCGCCATCGGCTCATCGGCCTGGCCTCCATAGGTCAAATCATCCGTCGGCGATCCGTCGTAGGCTTCGATCGAAAGCCGCAGTCCATTTTTGTTCGCGAGCCGGCGAAATTCGCCTGCGTAATTTTCCATCAGCAGATCGTTCACCGTCATCCGAACGTCCCACAAAAATCGCTCCGAAATTTCGAGGCTGTCCACGACGATCCCGGCGATGACCGGCAGAAACGGCATCGGATCGTAGCCGCGCAGCCGTTTGAAATCCTCGCGGAATTTCGGCGTCCAGTTTTGCGAGCCGACCTCCCAGCTATCAATGTGCGTCGAGACTAGCGTCTTGCCGGCGAGCGGGCCATTATCGTCGATCAGCTTTTGCATCAGCCCGTTGAAATGCGCGTCCGCCGCTTCCTTGCTGAGCTTGTCGCATTCGAGACCGCGGCCATCCATCGGCGCGGGATGATTGTCCTTGCCCGTCGTCGTGTGGCCGACGCGAAGGATCGTCCACTTGCCCGCCGGAACATCCCACGCAAGTTTTCCATCCGCGCCGAGCTTGTCGGTGAGATTCAAAATTTTGTCGCGCGGCGTGACGGCTTCCTTCGGCGGTTCCGTGAACGTCGCCCGCAGCGGAATTTCCTCTTTCGTCGCCGCAGATTTTCCACTGAGCTGCGCGATCGAAACTTTCTTCTCCGGCGTCGGAAACGCAAACACCGCGATGTCCTGATAAAAATCCTTGTTCGCCTTCGGCTGCGCCAGCACCGCGGCAAAATTCGTCGGTCCTGTCGCGGCGGTTTCCGACCAGATGATTTTCTGCATCGAAAGTTCCGGCGTAATCCACGGCCCGCCGCTGCCGCACCAACCCGCGTCGTTGTTCATGTTGATTTCGAGGCCGAGGCGGTTCGCCTCCTTCGTCGCGAATTTAATCAGATCGCGCCACTCGTGTCCGCCGAATGCCGCCGGCCCGCGCGGCGTGCCCTGCTCGGTTTCCATGTACAGCACGCCGCCGATGCCGGCGCGCGCCATCGCTTCGAGATCCGCGGTGATTCCGTTGCTGGTGATGTTGCCGTCGAGCGGGAACCAGTAAACCCACGGCCGCGCCGCCGGCGGCGGCGATGCAAAATTCTTCGCCAGATCGCCGACCTGCTGGGCGCCCGCCACGAGCGTGATGAGTGCGCAAACGAACACGGAACTTCGGAATGTCTTCATCGCAAATTTTCCTCCGCAAGATTTCGCCGGAACCGGACACTTCCAAAGATTGGAAAAAACTGCAACCGCACTTTCCAATCATTGGAAGTTCCAGCGCATCTGTTTTCCAATGATTGGAAGTGGCGAAGGCGGAAAGTTCCAATGATTGGAGGTGACGCGCCGGGGCCGAACTCGGCCTTGCCCGCGCCGGTGGTGCTGCGTAGATTTTGGCCATGAACAGAAGAGGAATTCGCCAGCACTCGAACCGCCCGCGGGCCGCAACCGCAAATCACCAATCGCAAATCGCAAATTTCCGATGACGCCGCGCGCCGAAAAACTTGCCTCGCCTGATTTTCTCTGGCCGTGGACCGTTCGAATTCATCGCCACGCGAATTTTCTGAGCGCGCTTTTCGTTGTTGCTGGAATCACCGCTTGGTGGTTCTGGGCCGAAAGCGTGAAGCCGCGTAAAAATCCGCCGGTGCCCGCGGCGGCGCGGATGGTCTGGCTCAGCGAAAAGCCCGTCAACATTGAGGAAGCGTGGCGGTCCGATGCCCGCGCGATTTCTTCGCCGGTTCTTTTCGCGCTGCCGACGCCGCTCGGTTTCAGCCGCGGCGCGCTGAGTCCCGCCGGCCTCGAGCCGCCGCCCGCGCCACTCGACACGAACATCGCGCTGCGCGGCTTGCCCGCGCCCACGTCGCTGGTCGCCAGCATCGCGCGTACGACGCCGGGCGAGGCCGCGGTTGCCGCTCGTTCGCTCGACTGGCCGTCTGACAAAAACGAAACGGCGCGCGCCGCGACGTCGTCCGTCATCGTCGTGGTGTGCCAGCTCGCCGGTGTGTCCACGCAGACGCGGATCGTTCCCATCGAAACGAATTCCGTTTGGGCCGATGCGCAATCGTGGGACGCCACCGCGCGCGTCAGTCTCGACGCGCAAGGCTGGCCCGAACGCGTGATGCTCACGAAGCCGTCGTCGGTCACAAACTTCAACGAGCAACTTGTCCGGCTGCTTTCGACGATGAATTTCGGTTCCGCCGGATCGCGCGAAGGACGTGTCGTTGTTCGCTGCGACGGCAATCCGGATGCGCCGCGCGTCGTGACGCGGAAAATTCCCGGCGAAGGCGGAGTCGCGCCATGAGCCCGGAAATCTACCGGCCGTTCGTCGGCCTGCTCGGTTTCAACCTGCTTGCGCTTTTGCTGGTGGGCTTGTATTACGCGAACCGCTTGTTGTGGCCGAAACCGATGGCTGCGCCGGGAAAAATTTATCGCTGCGCGAAATGCAACCACGTTTATGTGGATCCGCGCGACGTGCCGATGGCCCGGTGCCCGCAGTGCGATCATTTTAATGAGGCGATCCGGCGATGACGCGGGGGAGTGAGTTATGAACGAACTGAAAAATATCCAGATTCAAATCGCGAAGTGGTCGCCCAACGCGCCCTCCGATCTCGTCACCGATTTTTTGAGCCGGCCCGCGTTTGTGCCCGAGGCAGAGGCCACCGCGCGCGAGGTGCTCGAAGACATCCGCATGCGCGGCGACGCCGCCGTCAGCGATGCCAGCGCAAAATTCAACGACATGAAGATTGCCCCGGCGAAATTTGTCGTCACGAAGGCCGAGCGCATGGCCGCGATGGAAAAGGCATCGGGGGAATTCAAGCGCGCCGTGGAGGAGGCCATCAGCCGCGTCAGTAAATTCGCGAAGGCCGGGCTGCGGAAAGATTGGAACCTCCTGAGCCCGAAAGGCGGATTGCTCGGCGAACAATTTGTGCCGTATGACCGCGTCGGCGTGTACATCCCCGGCGGCGCAGCCCCGCTGGCCTCGACCGCAATCATGACCGCCTCCATCGCCAGGGTTGCCGGCGTCCAGGAAATCGTCGCCTGCACGCCCGCCGAAAAAGGCGGCAAGGTCAACAGCGATGTGCTCTACGCCCTCGACCGCGCCGGCGCGACGGAGATTTATCGCATCGGCGGAATCCAGGCCATCGGTGCAATGGCGTACGGCACGAAGACAATTTCCAAGGTGCAAAAGATCGTCGGCCCCGGCGGCCCGTTCGTCACCGCCGCCAAGCGTCTCATTTATGGTCAGGTTGATCTCGACATGGTCGCCGGCCCGAGCGAAGTCGCGATCCTCGCCGACGACACCGCCGTCGCGAAACACCTCGCCGCCGACATGCTCGCCCAGCTCGAACACGGAACCGGCCACGAAAAAGCACTGCTCGTCACGCCCAGCCAGCAGCTCGCCTACGCCGTCGCCGACGAACTGCCCAAGCAGGCCGGCGCGTTGCCGCGATGGGAACAGCTTCTGCGCGACCTGCCGGCAAACGCCCTGATCGCCATTGTGGACAATCTCGATGTCGGCATGGACCTCTGCAACCTTTTCTCGCCCGAACATCTCGAAGTCATCGTCCGCGAGCCGCGCATGTGGCTCAAGAAAGTCAAACGCGCCGGCGCGGTATTCATCGGCCCGTGGACGCCCGAATGCGCCGGCGATTTCGTCGCCGGACCGAGTCACGTCCTGCCCACCGGCGGAACCGCCGCGCTGTTCAGCGGCCTCACCGTCGAGACGTTTCGCCGCCGCACCAGCTATATTTCGTTCACCCGCGCCGATCTTCAGGACGTGCTGCCCGTCATTGAAACCTTCGCGCAGGTCGAACAACTCGAAGCCCACGCCAAATCCGCGCGAATCCGGTTCGAGAAATAAGTTTCAGGTGCAGCGATGATTCGGTCCGCCGTTCAAACTCTTCACGCTTACGTTCCCGGCGAGCAGCCGAAGGATGCGGGCGTCATCAAACTCAACACGAATGAAAATCCGTATCCGCCATCGCCGCGCGTTTTCGCGGCGATGCGCGAATTCGACGGGGAACGATTGCGGCTTTATTCCGATCCAGTTTCGAGTTCGTTGCGGCAGCGGACCGCAGAGATTCACGGATGCGCAGTCGAAAATGTTTTTGTCGGCAACGGATCGGATGAGGTTCTCGCGCTGTGCGCGCGGGCCTTTGTGGAACGGGACGGCACGATCGGTTTTTTCGATCCGTCCTATTCGCTTTATCCGGTGCTCGCCGCCATCGAAGGAAGCTCGGCAAAGCCGTTGCCGCTGCCGCACGATTTTGGATGGATCACCCCGCAGGCCGATCACAGCGATTTATTCTTCCTCACGAATCCAAACGCGCCGACGAGTTTGTTGTTCGCGAAAAAGAATGTCGTTGAATTTTGCCGGAATTTTCGTGGCGTTGTTTTGATTGATGAAGCCTATGTGGATTTCTCGCCGGAGAATTGTGCGGATCTCGCACTTTCGTTGCCGAATGTCCTGGTCGCGCGAACGCTCTCGAAATCATTTTCGCTCGCCGGTCTCCGTCTCGGCTACGCGCTCGGTCCCGCGCCGCTGATCGAGGCGCTTTTCAAGATTAAGGATTCGTACAACATTTCGATGCTGACTCAGCACCTCGGCCTCGCGGCGTTGAATGATCTCGATCATTTCCGGACGAATGCCGCGAGAATCATCGCCACGCGCGAACGCGTGGCGCGCGAGCTTCGGATGCGCGGGTGGACGGTTTTCGAGTCGGCCACGAATTTCCTGTGGACGAAACCGCCGCGGAAACCGGCGCGGGAGGTTTTCGAATTTCTTCGCGGAAAGAAAATCTTCGTCCGCTATTTCCCCGGCGGACGCACCGGCGAATATTTGCGAATCACCGTCGGCACCGACGCGCAGATGAATGCGCTGCTGGCGATGACGGAAACCTAGAGTTCGATTCCGAATTGCGCCGCGATCCGCCCGATGAAAGCCGAATATTTTCGCGGCGCGTTCTCGCGCCAGGCGCCGAGATAATCGGCAAACGATTCTGCCGGTTTCTTCGGGCTGTCGTTCAGATAACTCACGACTTCCCAGCGCGATGGATTTTCCTCAAACATCGGCAGCAGCATGCTGGCGACTACGGCGTTCTTTTCCCGAATCGTTCCGTCGGCCCGCATGGAGGACTCGTTCTCGCGGAACCATGCGGCGAGCGAAACGCCTGCGGGTAATTTCCTTTTTTCATCTTTCAATAACTTGTCGGCATATTCGCCGAGATGCGGCGCGAAACTCTTCCAGCTCGGATACGGCGCGCGGGCCGGCCAGGTTTCCGCCATCCGCCGCAGCGCGAAAAGCGACGCGGTTTCGCAGAGCGATTCCTCGAACCACTGGTTCGGATGTTTGTTGTCCCAGTATTTTTCGTAATGGCAGCAGATGTGACAGAACTCGTGCGCGAACTGGTAGGAATACTGCGCCCAAAAATTTCCCCGCGATGTCAGCCGCACGCGGATTTCACCGCGATCGGTTTTGCCAACCAGCGTGATCGGCGAGTCGTCGCCTGGAGCGACAAAAATCGGTTCGAAATTCCGGCCCGGAAAATTCGTGGCGAACTGCGGCGCGACATTGGCGAGCAGCTTCTGGATATTTTCCGTGGCCGCGCCATTCCAGCCTTCGTTTGCAACGCGGATCGTGACTTCGGCGGCGCGAAGCTGTGCGGTTGCGAGGGCCGCGATGACAACGAAAGGTCGCAAACGACTCACGGTTTTCTCCTGAATTTCGCGATGAACATTCCGTCGCCGGGGCCGTCGCTCGGAAGCAAGGTGAGGACGGAGGACGGAGGATGGATGGCCATAAGCGGATCGCGGAATTCAGACGGTTCAAAGTCATTCCGCGCGGCGAGAAAGTTTTCGACGATGTCCGTTGTTTCAGCGCGCGTGATCGTACAAACCGAATAACTCAGCGTTCCGCCGGGTTTCACGAAACCGGCGGCATGGAGGAGAATTTCGATCTGCTGCTTCGCGCATTTGTGGACAGTCTGTGCGGCGGTCCGCCAGCGCATGTCGGGATTTCGCGACCAGGTTCCGATGCCGCTGCACGGGGCATCAACGAGAACGCCGTCAAATTCGCCGTCGGGGTCCGTGTCCCGTGGCAGCGGATGGATGATATTGTAGCCTGATTTTTCCGCGCGCTTCGCGAGTTGCTCGAGCGCGGAGGCGCGAACGTCGGTCGCGACGATTTCGCCGCGATTGCGCATGAGATCGGCGAGATGAAGCGATTTTCCGCCGGACCCTGCGCAAACATCCAGCCAACGTTCGCCCGGTTTTGGCGCGCAGATCAACCCGACGGCTTGTGAGGCGATGTCCTGCACTTCGAAAAAGAGGCCGATTTGTTTTCGGATTTCCTGAAAGTTGACGCCGCCTTCGCACGCGATGGCATTCGCGATCCTGTCGTGACGCCGCGGCGCGGCTTCGTGTTCTTGCAGCGCAGCGAGAACTTCATCGACGTGGCCTTCGCAAGCGCGAACCCACGTGGGCGGGCGGGTCTGAAAACTCTCGATCAGATCCTTGCACTCGCGTTCTGAAGCTACGACTTCGGTCGTCAGCCAATCCGGCACGAGCATTTCGTGCGTCAAAGTTTTTCCGATCTTCGCGCCGAGCGCGGCCATTTTTTCGGCAACGGACAATCCGTGCCACGCCGGCATTTCGTGGCCGGCGATTGCGGTCTGCGCAATGTGCGGTTCGTTCGAATCCAGCGAATAGGCGAGCGAGGCGGCGAGGTTTAGTTCGAGTTCGGCGAGCCAGCCGCGCCAGCGGAAGAATGAAAAGACGAGCTGCGAGATAAACCGGCGGTCGCGCGATCCCCAGTTGGGATGCGCGCGATACAAAGCAAAGATCGTCTGGTCGGCCGGGCGGCCTTCGCCGACGGCGCGTATCGTTTCGCGCAGGCAGTCGAGGGCGTTCGAGGCGAGTCGTTCTGCGGCGCGCGGGTTCATTTTTCCAATGATTGGAAGTTTGCGCCGGCGGAATTTCCAATCATTGGAAGTTTTCCGGCGCGCGGGTTCATCACAATAAATTCGCGGCAAGTTCGGCGATCTCGGAACGGACGCCTTTGTTCAGATGGATGTGCGCGGCGATGGCGTGCGGGCGGAAACGTTCGACGACGGAACTGAGGCCATTGCTCATGCTGTCGAGGAAGGGATTGTCGATCTGGTAAATGTCGCCGACCATGACGATTTTCGTGCCGGGGCCGACGCGCGTGAGAACGGTTTTTGCTTCGAGCGGCGTGAGGTTTTGCGCCTCGTCCACGACGATGTACTGGTTGGGAATGCTGCGGCCGCGGATGTAGGTGAGCGGTTCGATGCCGATGCGGTCGTCTTCGCCGTTCATTTCGAGCGATTTTTTCCAGCCGTTGCGGCGGCCCGATGAGAGCAGGTCGAGCGCGTCGTAGATCGGCTGCATCCACGGGTTGAGTTTTTCCTCCATCGTGCCGGGCAAAAAGCCGATGTCCTTGCCCATCGGAATTGTCGGGCGGCAGACGAGCATGCGGCGATATGTTTTCACGTCCATCGTTTTGAAGAGCGCGGCGGCGACGGCGAGCAGCGTCTTGCCGGTGCCGGCCTTTCCGATGATGGTGACGAGCTTGATGTCGTCGTTGAGCAGCGCGTCCATCGCGTAGTGCTGCTCGCGATTTCGCGGATGGACCATTTTGATTTCGTCGGGCGTGGGAATCAGCGGCACAAGATTCTTGGTCGCGTTGTCGAAGCGCGCGAGGACGGTGTTGCTCTGGTCCTTCTCGTCGCGGAGCATGACGTATTGATTCGGCGAAAGATTCGAGCTGGCAAATTCGACTTTGCCGTCATGGCGGAACGCCGCGATCGTCGCGGATGGCACGGCGATTTCCGCGTGGCCCGTGTAAAGCTCGGTGATGTCCACACGATCGGATTCATAATCTTCCGCGGCCAGGCCGAGAGCATCGGCTTTCAATCGCAGGTTGATGTCTTTGCTGACGACGATGCACGGCGGTTCGCCGGGCTGTTGTGAAAGCTCCATCGCGATCGTGATGATTTGATCGTCGGCGGAAAGGCCGCTGAGCGCATGAGCTTTATCTCCGGGGAACGCGATGCGGAGGTGTCCGCCGTTGTCGAGCGGAACACCGTGATTGAGTTTGCCGCGCGCGCGCAGCGCGTCGAGCGAACGGGCGACGGTGCGGGAGTTGCGGCCGAGTTCGGACTGGTCGCGTTTGAACGTGTCAATTTCTTCGAGGACTTTCAGCGGGATGACGACGTTGTTGTCTTGAAATCGCGAAATTGCGGTCGGGTCGTGGAGAAGGACGTTGGTGTCGAGGATGTAGTTCTTCATGATGTTTGTCGGTGTGCGGTTCCTATTCATAGCCACTGTTGACGTTTGAGAAGCCAGTAAATTAGCCAGGTCATGACAATGGAGACAAGGAGCACGTAGAGATGTGCGAACTGCACCTGGAGTTCGGGCATGTGGATAAAATTCATGCCGTAGAAGCTCGTGACGATTTGCACAGGTGTCGAAAGAACCGTGATCACGGTGAGCACCTTGATGATCTTGTTCATGTCGTTTTGCTGAAGCGCAAGATGCGTCTGCATGATTGCGCCGAGCGAGTCGCGGTAGCGGTCGGCACGGCCGGAAAAATCAACGAGGCGGTCCTGCAGGTCGCGAAAATAGGGCAGCAGATGTGCGCGGATGAGCTTGAACTCCCCGCGCGCCATGCGACCGATGACTTCCCGCTGCGGAGCGGCGATCTGACGGACACGCTGCACCTCGGCCTTCAGATGCTGAAGCGTCGAGAGCACATGTCGCGATTGTCCGGCGAGAACATCGTTTTCCAGCTTCTCGATATCCGCCGAGAGATCGGCCAGAGACGGCTCGTAGTTGTCGAGGAGGAAGTCGAGAATCGTGTAGGTCAGCCGGTCGGGGGCTTTCGCGATCAACGCGGCGTTCTTGATGATGCGCTCGATGGTCGAGGCGATGCAGCGGACGGGCCTGTTGTGATAGGTCACGAGAAAATTCTTGCCGATGAACAGATCAATCTCCGTCGTCGAGAACTCGTGAGACTGCGCGACGAAATCCACGGCGTGCAGAACCAAAAAAAGGCTGTTCTCGTATTCGTCAACCTTGGGCTGTTCGGAAACGGTCACGCAGTCCTCAATCGCGAGCGGGTGAAACTGGAAGGTTTTCTCGAGGACGGTTCGGGTTTCCGCATCGGTTGGCTGTTCGAGGTCGCACCAGATTTGCACGTCATCGTCGAACAGAAACGAGTGCATCAGGTCCAGGCCGATATCCTGGCTCACAAGCTTTCCCTGGCTGAATACAAACGAACGAATCATCCAATCACCCGGCGCGTTTCCTTCGGCGGCGTTTGTACCCGACCGTGCGGAGATTGATCCGGGTTGGCAAGCGGAATTTGGCCGCAGGACGATCTACGCCAGCAGCGATGCCATGAACCCGCGGAGATATTCCTGCATCAGTTCAAAATGTGGCGCGGCCTCTTCCTCGACTTCGGTGGCATCGAGGCGCGCGCGGACGAGATCGCCTTCGCAGTTGCGGCAGAGCGCCGCGACGTTGTCGGGTTCAACTTCGACGTGGAACAGGAATCCGTACGCCTTCGCGCCGATTCGAAACGCCTGCACGTCGAACAGCGCGGAGCTTGCGAGCCCCTCCGCCTCCGGCGGCAGCGAGATCCCTTCGCCATGCCACTCGAACGCCTCGAAGATCTCCGGAAAATTCCTGAACGCGCGATCTTTCGCGCCGGCATCGGCGCGACGCAGCGTCGTCATTCCGATTTCCGGCGATTTTCCGGGCGTGATTATTCCGCCAAATGCCTTCGCAAGAAACTGGCTGCCGAGACATATTCCCAAATACGGAATTCCCGCCCCGACGGAATTGCGGATGAATTCTGTTTCACGCGCGATCCAGTCGTCGGGATCGTTCACCGACATCGGTCCGCCCATCACGAGAAGAAAGTCGCCGGCTGATTCCGGAAGTCCGCCGGACGGCACGATCCGCTTGTCGATGCGATAGCCGAGGTCCTCAAGAATCCGGTGAAGATGTCCGGGGCCTTCGAACGGGACGTGTTGCAGGCAGACGCAGGTTTTCATCGGCGGATTCTACAGACTCACGTAGCGGAACCCCGCGCGTTCCGCCTCGTCGCGGGCGAAGAAGTTCTTCACATCCACGAGCACGGGCGTGCGCATCTTCTTCCGCAGCTCCGAGAGTTTGAGCTTCCTGAACGGTTCGTGTGCGTTGATCAAAACGATGGCATCAAGCTCCCGAGCTTCTTTCGGCGTCGTCATGTTAAGATCGAAATATTTTTTGATCTGTTTCGGCGTTCCCATCGGCTCCCAGGTCGTCACATTTGCGCCGAAGCTTCGCAGGTGCGCGACGACATCGACGGCGCGCGTGTTCCGGAAATCCGGCACGTTTTCCTTGAAGGTCATGCCGAGCACCCAGATGTTCGCATCCTTCAGCGCGCGGCCCGCGCGGTTCATTTCGCGAACGACGAGGTCGCCGACGTGCCAGCCCATCGAATCGTTGATCCGGCGTCCCGACAGGATGACCTCCGGGTGATAGCCGAGCTTGAGCGCGAGATGCGTCAGGTAATACGGATCAACGCCGATGCAATGTCCGCCGACGAGGCCGGGATGATATTTGTGAAAATTCCATTTGGTCCCCGCGGCTTCGAGCACGTCCTTCGTGCGGATTCCGACGCGCTCGAAAATTTTCGAAAGCTCGTTCATCAGCGCGATGTTCAAATCGCGCTGGACGTTCTCGATCACCTTCGCGGCCTCGGCGGTCTTGATGTTCGCGGCCCGATGAATTCCGGCCTTCACGATCGAGCCATAAACTTTTGCGCAGCGCGCCAGCGCCGCGGCATCGTGGCCGCTGACAATCTTCCTGATCGTGCGGACCGTGTGTTCCTTGTCGCCGGGGTTTACGCGTTCCGGCGAGTAGCCAAGCGCAAAATCGCCGAGTTTCAGGCCGGATTCGCGCTCCAAAATGGGCAGGCAGATTTCCTCGGTGACGCCGGGATAGACGGTGCTCTCGTACGCGACCATCATGCCGCGCTTCAGAATATTTCCGACGGTGGTCGAAGACGAAACCAGCGGCTCGAAATCCGGCTCCTTCGCATCGTTCACCGGCGTGGGCACCGCGACGATGATGAACGTGCAGCCCGCCAGCGCGCCGGCATCGGTCGTGAATGTCAGGTTCGGTTGCTTCAGTTCCGCCGTGTCCACCTCGCCGGTGTTGTCGCGTCCGGCTCTCAGTTCCTCCACGCGCTTTGCCTTCACGTCAAAGCCAACGACCTTGAACTTCTCCGCAAATGCCGCCGCCAGCGGCAGGCCGACATAGCCGAGACCGACAACGCCGATGATTTCCTTCTTCGCAACAGGCATGAGCATGATTCCTTCTTGAAAAACAGGGCGTGGTTTATAAGCCAATGCCCCGGCCGCCGCGACAGAAAATTTCCAATGATTGGAAACTTACGCGAGGCAATTTTCCAATCATTGGAAGTTGCGGATAAAGCGCGCGACGGTTCAGGCGGCGGGCGGCGTGGCGCCCTGAAACTTGGCGTCGCCGAAGCCGAGGATCGGATAGAAGATCGGGCCCAGCAGTGCGAGGCCGACTCCGAAGCCGGCGCCCTTGCCGAATTTCTGGGCGATGGCGATGCAGACCATGATTCCGATGACGAGATTGACTACCGGAATGATGAGCAGGACGAGCCACCAGATCGGCTTGCCCGCGATTTCGAGCGCCACGATCACGTTGTAAATCGGGACGATGGCCGCCCACCCGGGCTTGCCGGCCTTAGTGAATACTTTCCAGACTCCGGCGATGACAACTGCGGCGATGACCAGCGGCAGACATGAGAACAACATCTTGATCATTTTATTTCTCCCTTAGTTGGACGCGAAATTTAGCTGGATTACACTGCGCTGGCAAGCATGCGATGGCTGCCCATCTCTTCGGAATTCCGCTGCGGGGCGGGCGGCGGCCCGCTAGAAAATCTTCGGCAGGTTCGCGGTCTTCCATTCTGGATTTTCCAGCGTGCCGGTGAGCTGGATCTGGAAAAGTTTCGTCACCGGCGAGGTGATCAGGCGCACCGCGTCACCGACCAGCGTGCCCTTCTTGAACAGCTGGACCTCGGCGAGAAAATCCAGCTTGCTGTCGGCGAGGCTGTAGGTGCCCTTGCCCTTGACGTTGAGCCACTGCCCGCCCAATTGCAGATCGCTCGTCGTGAGTTTTCCGTCGCGAATGTCGAACGACATTTTCAGGCTGGTCAACGAGGCATAGCCGAGATCCGGCGTGAGTTTCGCCAGCAGCGTCGAGAGCAGTCCGAAAATTCTGATCTTGTGCAGCTGGCCTTCAGTGATCCGGACGCTGCCTTCGCCCTTGACCGAGCGCAGGTCCGGGTCATCAACGAGCCCCGCAATCTGGAGTTTCAATTTCATCGTGCCGCCCGGCGGATCCTTCAAGTTCGGATGCATCGCGAGGGCAACCCGCCGCAGATCGTTGCTGCTGGTCTCCATGTCCAGTTCGTAGCGATCGCCCTCGCCGGGCTGCGGCGATGAATAGAAGAAGAACCGCGCGCCGACGTCGCCGCCGTAGGCCTGCCCGGTGATGTTGGTCGCCTCGTAGTGCAAGCCGCGGTTGCGGACGGTGAACGTCGTGTGGTCCGCCGTGAACCATTTCAGGCCGACCCGTTCGGCGTCCGCCTCGACCTGGACGTCGGTGCGGGCCGGATGGTTGTTGTCATACGAACCGGCGGCGTGGACCGTGGCGGGGCCCCCATAATTTCCGATGGCCAGCGCGCGAAGGAGAACCGGGCTGACGATCTGCCCGATGCTCGGCGGATCAATCGTGCTTCGCAAGTCGAAGCCATAGACTTCGCGCGACAGATCGAGGTCGAGGCGGCCATTCACCGCGCCGTTCGTGCGCGTGAAGGCAAAGGGTGCCAGCGTGAGAAAGTCATTGCTGTAGACGATGCCTGTCTGCATCGAGGCAATGTCCACGCCGTGATAGACGAGATTGGAGCCGCTCAGCAGGCCCGAAATGAAGAAGAGGTCATTCGACTCGCCGCCCGCAAAAAAGGTTCCGGCAAACGACGGCGGCTCGCCCGGGAATTGAAACCGGTCAATGAACTGTTGCGGTCCGTTCGGAATCCACGGCGCCAGAACGTGCGGATCAATTCGCGCGTTCAGTTCCCCCGAGGTGTCGCCCGACGGCGAAACGCTGATGCGTCCGCTCACCGCGCCGGTCGCGCAGGCGAACGAAAACGGCGCAACCGTGACAAAATCGTTGCTGTAGTTGAGCGTCGCCTCCAGCGAGGCCAGGCTGACGCCGCTCAGGACGAAATTCGTGCCGCGCAGATCCCCGGAGATCATCAGCAGATTGTTCGATTCGCCGCCGATCACGAACCGGCCGGCAAATGACGGCGGCTCGCGCGAAAACTGAAACCGGTCAATGGCCTTCTGTGCCGCGCCCGGCAGCCACGGCGAAAAAATATGCGGATCGAGACGCGCGCCCAGTTGTCCCGACACCGCGCCCGATGGAAGATCAATGCTGACGCTGCCGGCGAATTTTCCGCTCATGCGATCGCGCGCCGCAAGGGCCGAGGCGTTCGTCACCGCGAAGACCGGCCCGTCGCGAGAGAGCGTTGCGCGCCCGTTGCGAAACGAAATGCCGCGATATTGCGCGTCGTTCCAGCTCATCGTTCCGTGCCAGCGCCGGCCGAAATCATCGGGCGAGGACAGCGGCAGCCAGATTTCCGTCCGCAGCGCGCCCTGGAATTGCACCGGGGATCGCGCCAGGTCCACCATCCACGACGGCGGCAAAAGATCGCGCCAGTAGGACGGAGGCAGCTCGTTGATCGCGTGCAGCTCGATGAGGTGGCTGGCCAGATTGAACGTGCCGTCGAGCCGGCAGCTTCGGCCCTCGGCGCGCAGTTCAATGCGCGGCAGCTTCAGCACGTCGCGCGCGTAGCTCGTCTCGATGCCCCATCCATCCACATGCAAGCCGCGGCAGATGGCGCTGCCGCCCTCGACGCGCAGGCGCCAATCGTCCAGTTCCGGCGCGCGGTCGCACTGATGAAAATCGAAATGGAGCCTGACCGGCTCGCGCGTCTCGATGCTCGCGAGATGCTGGTAAAGTTCGCTCGCCCACGACGGCGACTGCTTCACCGTCGACTGCGCCTCGGCCCAGCCATCGAGAAGCGAAACGGAACGTTTCGCCTTGGGTCGCTGCTCGTCCGAAACGAAAACGCCCTGGCCGTCAATCACGCCGCCGGGCCACTGCGCGCTGAATTTTTCGAGGCGGAACACGTTCCACGAACTCGAAAGCCGCGCCGTCACGTTCGACACGACGAAATCGCGGGGCCGGCCCGTCGTACCGAATTCCCGCGGCAGGCGCAGCGTCGCGCTGGCGCCGCGCAGCGTCAGCGCCTCGAGCCACGGCCCGCCGGCCAGCGCGTTGAGCCACTTGATTTCGAGCACGACCTCCGCCGCCGACAGCGGCCCGGCCACGTCCTGGTCCCGCGGCGTCACCGTCAGGTTTCGCGCCTTGAGTCCTTCGATCGGGTCGAACCAGATTTTGCCGATGGAAATCCGGCAGCGGTTTCCTTCCAGCTGGCGGACGATTTTTCGCACCACCGGCGACGGTACGCCGATGATCCACGAATAGGCGACGGCCCCCGCACCCAGCAGCACCAGCGCCCCGACGATCCGGCACGCATGATGAAATGAGCGCGCCGCGTGGAACCGCTCGGAGGCCCATCGCAGCAAGGCCCGCGAACTGCGGGCCGCCGATTTATCCGTTTCCGCCATGCCGCAAACTTAGCCGCGCCGCTCGCCGCGAGTCGAGTTTCGATGCTGCGCCCGCCCGCCCGCCGCAAGTTTCCAATCACTGGAAATCACGCCCGCGAAAAATTCCAATCATTGGAAAATGCGTTCACGGAAATTTCCAATGATTGGAAAGTGCGTCCGAAAAAACTCCCAATGATTGGAAATGGCGGCCGGAAAAGTTCCAATGATTGGAAACTCAGGTTTCGGATTTTCAGTTCTTCCCGGCGCCGGCGGCGGGCGGAATTTCTGCGAGGGCACCGGCGTCTTTTTCGTCGAGGGTGAAGATGAGGTCCTGGCCCTGGATGGCGGCGAACCGGCCGCCGCCGGGGGCGCGTTTGCCGAGGGTGATGATGCGGCTGGGCGAACCGGCGGTTTTCAGGCCGATGGTCAGCGTGGCTTCGGGCGGCTGGAGGCCGTAGGCGGAAAGATCGCGCGTGTCCTCGGTGATGAGCGCGCGGGCGCGAAGCGAGCGCAGGAGTTTCAGCGCCGCGGCCGCGGCGGCCGGCGGCGCGTTCGATGTGTCGAGCTGCACGATGTTCGTCGCGGTGGCGCTCTCGAACGCGAGGCGGTTGACCGTGCCGGTGTCCACGGACAGCACCACAGGGTCGCGGAAATACAGCGGCTGCGCGGGCAGCGCGGCGAGCGCCGATGCGTCAATCGTGAGCAGCGATTCTTCGCCGGCGATCCGCACGATGCGCGTCGCGCCGGTGGCCAGTGCGCTGCTGACTTCATAAATTATTTTCGCCGCGGCCGGGCTGCCGCCGCCTGCGACGGCGGTGAACGAAATCCGCGCCAGCGGCGGCGCCAGGCCGAGCGCGGCGAGGTTCGTGCCCGGCTGGTCGGCGAAGGCCTTGATGCGCGCGCCGCTCCACTCGGCCAGCGCGAGCTGGATTTTTTCGCCGTCCGCCGGCGCGATCCGCGGCGATGTGATCAGCCACGCGCCGTTTGTGCGTTCGAGCACCAGCGGGTGGTCGTCGGAGTCAACGCGGATGGATGTGATGGCGTCCGGCGGCAGCGGCATGAGGCGGCGGTCGCGCAGTTCGTCCGCCGGGAGCGTGAGGCGGGCAGCCAGATTCCGGTCAACGGTGTACACCTCCTCGTCGCCCTGCTTGGTGGCATAGACAAGATTCGTGCGGCCCTCGACGGGCTTGCCGAGCAGGAGCGTCTGCTCGACCGTGCCGTCGCGCGACAGCACGGAACATTGCAGCGCCGGTTCGTCGAAGCCGTACAGCGATGAGCCGACCTTCGACGACGCCTCGAAGTCCACGATCTGCGCGGCGAAAAGTTCGCGCAGCGCGGCGTCCACGGCCGCGAAATTTGCGCGCGCGGCGACCGGCTTCGAAAGATGCCAGACGCCATTGGCGTCGCAGGCGGCCTGCACGAAGCCGAACCGGCTGCGCAGATCCAGCCGCGCGACGTCATCGGGCAGGCCGGTCATCAGGCGGCGGTCGCGGAAGTCCGCCACGCCCGCCGGCAGCGACGAAATAATATTCGTCGGCGAGACGATGATGTTGTGCGTGCCGCTGACCTGAAGGTAGAGGGCGTCGCCGGTCGGCGCGTCGTTTCCGACCAGCAGCACCAATTCGCTGTCGCGGTCGCCGAGCGCGATTTTCCAGCGCGGCGGGTCGAGGCCGTAGTCGGCGGGGCCCTGGTGCCGGCGGCGCAGCTGCGTTCCGGTGATGATCTGGCAGCTCGGCAGAATCGCGAGGCGGGTGAGCAGTTCGTCAATGTGCGATTCGTCGGCCATCGTCTGGATCGGCGCGGTGATGTGCCAGCCGTCGCCCTGCTTCGAAAATTGCATCCTGATTTTGGACGAGTCGAGCCGCAGCCGCGTGATCTGGTCGGGCTGGATGCGCAGGGCGAAGCGAGCGCGGGCCATCTGGTCGTCGGTGGTTTCGCCGCCGCGTTCGAAAAACCAGATGAAGCCGCCGGTGAGCAGGACGAGGACCAGCAGAATGAAGGTGGAGCGCCCGCTCACGTCACGTTCTCCTCCGCAGCCACATGAGCGCGCCGGCAAGCGCGACCAGCGCCGGCATCGCGACGACGACGGCGGCGAACAGCAGCGAGAGCTGCCGGCGATCCATCACCAGCCGCACGTCCTGGACCGGCTTGGCCGCGATGGACAGCAGCGTCTGCCGGTCCAGCAGCCAGTTGATGGCGTTGAGAAACAGGTCGGGATTTCCGCCGACAAGCGAGTTGTTGACCGCGAAGGTGGTGTCGCCGATGACGACGAGCCGCGTCGGGCGGATGTCAATATCAACGCCCGCGACCGGGCCTTTTTCGACCGCGAGCGCGACCGGCAGCGGGCCGCGGCGGTCCTGGCCGGCGTCGAATTTCATGTTCTTGTTTTCAAGATCGGTTTCGGCCCAGCTCGTCGCGGGCGAGAAAAGGAGCGGCGTGACTTTCGGCTTGTCCGCGCCGGATGCTGCGATCGCTTCGAGCGGCCGGGGCAGATGAAGGACGACGGTGATGTTCGTCAGCGGGGCGGTGACCGGATGCGCGGCGAAGTTGTTGATGAAAAGATCGGTGCCGGAGCGGTTGCCGCCGGTGTCCGCCACGAGGCCCTTGCCGATGCGGACGCCCCATTCCTCCAGCAGCCCGGAAAGCCCGCCGTCGCCGGAGGCGTCGAGTGTCAGCAGCATCCGGCCGCTGCGCGCAAGATACCGCCGCAGCGCGTTGACTTCGGCGGCGGCGAACTTGTGGTCCGGCCCCGCGATGACGACCGCGTCGGCATCAGCAGGCACCGCGTTCGACTGGGTCAACATCAGCGTGCGCGTTTCGATGTGATCGCCGGCCACCGCGCGGGCGATGCCGGAGAAGCCGTTGAATTTGTCGTGGTCGCGCGGGTCGCGTTCGCCGTGGCCGAGGAGGAAATAGACGACGGGCACGCGTGGCTGCGTGACGTGGAGGATCGCCGTCGAGAAGGCCTGCTCGCCAAGGAACCCAGTGCGCCGCGGCGGCACGCCGGATTCCGCGCCGGTGATGTCGAGTTCGACCAGGTCCGCATCGTTGACGATGTCGTCAATGCCGCCGCAGGAAAAGATGATGACGCCGGGCCGCCGCAGGCCGAACTTCCTGACGAGTTCCGAGGCGCGCGCCTGCTCGCGGTCCGGGTCCACGTGCTCGATGTGCAGCATCGGGCAGGCGAGTTCGTATTCGCGCAGCAGCGAATCCGCGTAATCGTAGAGCGCGTGTTCCGGGCGGAAGAACAGAACCGCGTCAATGCGGTTGCTGGCGCCCGCGAGCAGTTGACGCGACTTGGCGGAAAGCTCGTAGAGCCGCGCGCGGCTCACGTCGGTGCGGCTGTAGTGGCGCGCGGAAAGATAGTTCACCATCGCGAACAGCGCCGCGGCCAGCAGGATCGCCAGCACGGTATTCGCGCCGAAAAGCAGGCGCCGCGCCGCGGACGCGGACGAGGACGATGCCTCTGCCGCGACGGGCTCGGCGTCCTCATTTTTCCAATCATTGGAAGTGTCCGTGGCTTTCATTTCCAATGCCTGGAATCAAGGAGACGGATCGCGGCGAAAAGCAAAAACGCCGCGCCGCTGAGGTGAAAGACGATGGGCCGCGAATCAATCGCGCCGCGCGCGAAGTCGCGCATGTGCTTGACGGACGAAATGTAGTTGCAGGCCTGCCGCAGCAATTCGTTGTGCGTGGAATCGCCAAGCAGGCCCGCGAAGAAAACCATCGCGAGCATCGCGAACGTTGCCATCGCGGCGATGACCTGGTTGCCGGTGAGCGCGGAACACAGGACGCCCCACGACAGATAAAATGCGGCGACCAGCAGCGTGCCCAGATAGCCGGCCAGCAGCGGCCCGGCATCAATGGGCGCGGACTCGGCGCTGAGGCGGCGCAGGATGAAGGCGTAGGCGGCCGTCGGCAGCCACATCACCGCGAAGAACGAAAGCGCGCCCGCGTATTTGCCCAGCACGACGGCCGCGTCGCTCACCGGCGCGGTTAGCAGCGTCTCGATGGTGCCGCTGCGTTTTTCCTCGGCCAGCAGCCGCATCGTCAGCACCGGCGTCACGACGAGCATCGGCATCCAGAAAAAAAACGAGCCGAACAGTTCGTTCATCACGCTGACGCCCGCGTTGCCGCCGGCCAGCAGCTCCGCGAGAAACCAGAAGCTGTAGCCCATGACCGCGAGGAAAAAAATCATGATGACGTAGGCCAGCGGCGACAGAAAATAGGCCATCAGTTCGCGGCACCAGATGAGCGAGAACGATCTCACGATGTCCGCTCCTTCCCGCCCGCCGCGGTCAGCGCGACGAAAACATCCTCGAGACTTTTCTGCTCGTGGCCCAGTTGCCGCAGCGACCAGCCCGCCCGCTGCGCGAGCGAAAAAATTTCTTCGCGCACATCGCGCTGCGCGCCGACGGTGCAGCGCAGCCAGCCGCCGCGATCTTCCGCCGCGACCTCTGTCACGCCGTCAATCTCGCGCAGCGCCGCGAGCACGGCGCTTTCCGGGCCGCGAATTTCCGCAATGATCATCTCGCCGCCCGCCAGCCGCCGGCGCAGCGGGCCGGGCGCTTCCGCCGCGACGATCTTGCCGTGATGAATGATGAGCACGCGATGGCACGACATCTCAACCTCGGAAAGAATGTGCGTCGAAAGCAGGATCGTGTGCGTTTTGGAAAGTTCCACGATGAGCGAGCGGACGTGGCGGATCTGATGCGGATCGAGCCCGATCGTCGGCTCGTCGAGGATCAGCAATTCGGGATCGTGGACGAGGCTGTCGGCAAGTCCCACGCGCTGGCGATAGCCCTTTGAAAGCTGGCCGATGATGTGGCGGCCCATGTCGGCGAGGCCGCACAGCGACTTGACCTCCTCGACGCGCGTGCGGACGTGGCGGGACGGAACGCGCTTCAGGCCGGCGCGGAATTCCAGATACTCGTCAATCCGCATTTCGGGATAGAGCGGGCAGTTCTCCGGCAGATAGCCGATGCACCGGCGCACGTCGTACGACTGCCGCACCACGTCGTAGCCCGCCACGCGCACGCTGCCCGATGTCGGCGGGATGAAGCCCGCGAGGATGCGCATCGTCGTGGACTTGCCCGCGCCGTTCGGCCCGAGAAAACCAACGATCTCGCCGGACTTCACGCTGAACGAAACATCGTCCACCGCGGTTCGTCCGGGATAGCGCTTGCTCAAATGTGAAACTTCAATCATGTCGAATACGGGCCGCACCGCCGGCGCCCGGGTTCACTCCGCTCCAACTTGCACGTAGGACTGGTGGGCCACGATGCGTTCGGGGTCTTCGTTGAAATCAACGAGTCCAAGCGTGACCATGTCGCCGTGCTGCACATTGCCCAGCGCCGCGGCCACGTCATCGAGATTGTGGATTTCAACGTCGTTGATCAGCCAGATGTACCGCCCGGTGGCCAGGCCGATGCGCGATGCCGGGCTGTCTGCCTTGACCTCGGCAACCGGCAGGCTTTTCTGGAAACGCGTCGCCGCGACGACCGTTCCAACCGACGGCTTCAACCGCAGGCCGAGCCGCCGCCATGCCAGCTCATTGCCGTCCTGCTTCGTCAGCGGCAGAATCCTGAAAGGAGTTGTCTTCGTGTTGCCGCCCTGCGACCAGGTGACGTTCACCGTATCGCCCGTATCGCAGCCGAGCAGTTTGCGATTGAAATCGAAAAGGTCCGCCGTGGGCTGGCCGTTGACCGCGCTCACGATGGCGTCCGTCTTCATGCCCGCCGCCCCGGCCGCGCCGCTGGCCGGAACATAGGAGACCTTGACTGCGCCGCCTTCGCCCGCCGTTTCGAAGCCGAGCCATCCGCGTTTGAGGTGCTGCGGCGATAGCCAGCGGCCCAGCAGTTGCCGCGCGCGATGGATCGGCTGCGCGAAACCGATGTTCTGCGCCTCCTGAAAAATCGCGACGTTTATGCCGATGAGCTTGCCCTCGATGTTCAGCAGCGGCCCGCCGGAATTACCCGGGTTCACCGCCGCGTCCGTTTGCAAAATGTCGTGGTACAAAACCTCGCCCTGATAGCTGGCCTCGCGGTTCGTCGCCGACAGGACGCCCACCGTCACCGTGTGCGAAAGTCCGAATGGATTGCCCATCGCGATGACCGTCTCGCCGAGAAACAACTCGTCGCTGTCGGCAAACTCGACCGGGTGCAGCACCCGGTTTGTGCCAACATCGATCTTGATCAGCGCCAGGTCGTCGGTGTGGTCGCCGGCGATGAACTGCGCATCGAAGCCGGTCTGATCGTCGAGCATCACCCGGACGCGCGTCGCGCGGTCGAGCACGTGGAAATTCGTGAGGATGTACCCGTGCTCGTCAATGATGACGCCCGACCCGAGCGCGTGCGTCAACTGAACGCGGCGCGGCGGCTCGACGCCGTAGAAATCGCGGACGAACTGGTCCATGAGCTGCGCGCGCATCTTCATGATCGGATCGGAATAGACCATCTGCAGCAGCCGCTCCGTCCCGATGTTCACGACCGACGGCATCGCCTTCTGCACCGCCTCGACCACCGGCGTGCGGCGCGAATACGAACCGTGGACGATCTCGCCCGGCTGCGGATTCCTGTTGCCGAATTGTACGCTCTGCATCGGCGGCGGCGGCGCGGGCGTCAGCGTCGCGACCGCATTGGTCGCCGCCGGTGCCGCGGAAGCGGGCGCCGCCTTTTCCGTTTTGGGACTGCACGCCGCCAGCAGCGCGGCGCAGGCCAGCGCGCCGACGCACTGCGCCCGCGTCAAACGGAAACCGGAAATCGGAAATCGGAAATTCATTCTCTCTTACGGCAGCAATTTCCCGACAATCCCGCTCACCGTCTTGCCGTCCGCGCGCCCCTTCGCCTTCGCCATCACCGCCTGCATCACCTTGCCCATTTCCTTTTTCGACGTCGCGCCCGTCTCGGCCATCGCCTCCTTCACGAGCGCCTCGATCGCCGCCGCGTCGAGCTGCTGCGGCTGATATTTCTTCACCGTCACGATCTCGCGTTCCGCCTTCGAAGCCAGGTCAGTGCGGTTCGCCGCCTTGAACTGGTCGAGGCTGTCCGAAAGCTGCTTCAGCGATTTCGACACCACCGCCGCGACGGCCTCGTCGGTCGGATCCTTGCCCGCGTTGGTCGTCGCGTCCTTGATCGCCGCGTGCAGCGACCGCAGCGTCACCAGCGTATCGTTGTCCCGCTCCTTCATCGCCGTTTTGATATCGCCCAGCAATTTGTCCAAAAACTCCGCAGCCATGTTGACTCCTCTCAAAAAATCGTCTGCCCTGCTTGTACACGCAGTCCCCGCCCGCGGCAACGCTCCATCCACTTCCAACCATTGGAAACTTCCGCCTCCCCAATTTCCAATCATTGGAAAAACCCGGTGCCGCAGACCTCCAACCATTGGAACGTTCCGCGCGCCCGCGGAAGCTCAGCCTGTCCTGACAATATCCACCGAGACTTCCACCGCCGGCGTCGCGCCCCGGTTCTCGAGCCAGTGCGTGGTGTTCCGGTCCTCCGGCCAGCCCGCACCCGGCCCATAATCCGTGGCCACACCGTTCCGGTGGTCCGTGATCGTTCCTTGCAGGATATAGACCATGCCCGGTCTGTCCTTATGATCATGCACCGGGCCGAAGACCGCACCCGGCTCCATCGTCACCAGCCGCATTCGAAATTGCCGCCCGGCCAGGCCCTCGATTTCGGGTCCAAGGTCAAACGCCGACAGCAGCTTCACCGTCACACCCCTCGTCGCAGGCGCCGCCTCTTCATTTTTCATCGCAGTCTCCCATCCGTACGTTCCGACCCCCGAACAATACGACATATCCCGCCCCGGCAACTTCCAACCATTGGAAAAGGCCCCCGCGCTGACTTCCAACCATTGGAAGCCCCGAAAAACGTCCCCCCGGTCGTTCAGGGGCGATAAATGGCAAAAAAACGTTCTTTCACGGCCTGCCAAAATGGCGATAGGCAAAAGAACGCTCTTTTGGTCGCTGCCAAAATGGCTACTGGCAAAAGAACGATCTTTTGGTCACTGCCAAAATGGCGATGGGCAAAAGAACGATCTTTGGGTCACTACCAAAATGGCTATTGGCAAAAGAACGATCTTTTGGTCACTGCCAAAATGGCGGTTGGCAAAAGAACGCTCTTTTGGTCGCTGCCAAAATGGCGGTTGGCAAAAGAACGATCTTTTGGTCGTTCGCGGCTTGTGAGGTGGCAAAATGACGTCATTTCGGTCGTCCGCGCGGCGGCTGGTGGCAAAATGACGCCTTTCCGGTCGTTCACAGCCTGCGACGGCACCAAAAACCGCGCCGCCCGGTCAGTTCGCGATTTTCAGCACGATCTTTCCGCGGGTGTGGCGCGAATCAATCATCTCGTGGGCCTTCGCCGCCTCTTCCAGCGGCAGGGTCGCGGCGAGCGTGACTTTCAGTTTGCCGGCATCGGCCAGCTTCGCGAGTTTGGCGAGCTGCCGGCCTTCGGGGCGGACGAAGACGTAGCGGCAGTCCGCGCCCTTCGCGCGCAGTTCCGCTTCCTTTGCGAACGCGAGGATCGAGACGAGTTTACCGCCGGGTTTCAGCACACCGGCGCTGCGCTCCTGGACTTCGCCGCCAACGGTGTCGAAGACCACGTCGAGACCATCGGGATATTTTTCGCGGACGGCGGTGACGAAATCGGTCTGCGTGTAGTCAATGACCTCGTGCGCGCCGAGCGACTTGACGAGATCGTGATTGGCCGCGCTGGCCGTTGCGATGACACGGCAGCCTTTGTTGCGCGCGATTTGAACCGCGTAGCCGCCGACGCCGCCGGCCGCGGCGTGAATCAGCACGCGCTGGCCGCGCGATATTTCGCCGGCTTCCGTCAGCGATTGCCACGCGGTCAGTCCCGCCAGCGGAATCGCCGCAGCTTCATCGAAGGAGAGTTTCGTCGGTTTCAGCGCGACGTTTTTTTCATCAACGGCGATGAATTCGCAGTAGGTGCCGTGCATCACAAGTGCCTTTCGGCAGTACGCAAAAACTTCGTCGCCGGCTTTGAATCGCTTGCAGCCCGGCCCGAGTTCCTCGACGACGCCCGCCGCGTCCCAGCCGAGGATGATCGGAAACATGTGCGGCAGCCGGAAGCGCAAATAGCCCCCGCAGATTTTCGTGTCCACCGGATTGACGCCCGCAGCGCGGACACGGATCAACACTTCGCCCTTGCCAGGAACCGGCCGCGGACGCTCCGCCATTTGAAGCTGATCCCGCCCGCCAAAATTATTGATGATGATCGCTCTCATTGTTTTTCCTTTTGTTGCATCCGTTGACAGTGCCGGAACGCTCACCTAGTTTTTCGCGATGAAAGACAACGTGCCGCATCTGCCACCGGACAATCACACGCATACTTTGCTATGCAAGCACGCCAAAGGCAAACCGGCCGACTACGTTCGCGGCGCGATCCACGCCGGCGTCAGCGAGATTGCCTGCACCGACCACTGCCCGACCGACGATGGCTTCGGCATCGGCCACCGGATGGCGCTCGATCAATTTCCGATGTACTGCGACTGGGTCGCGGAGGCGCGCGCGGCCAGCAAAACCGTCCGCGTGCTCTTCGGCATCGAGGCGGATTATTACCGCGGCTGCGAAAAATTTCTCCGCGGTTTTTACGAGCAGCACGACTTCGACATCATCCTCGGCTCCGTCCATTTTCTCGACTACTGGTGCGACACGCAATTCGGCCGCGGCTTCACCGGCGCACCCGATCCGGTGCAAGTCTGGACCGACTATTTCCAGCTCGTCGCCGAAATGGCCGACGCGAAGCTCTACGATGTCGTTTCGCATTTCGACCTGCCGAAGCGGTTCGGCAACAAAATCAACCGTGAAACTTTCCGCGATCTCGCGCTGCCTGCGCTCGACAAAATCGCGGCGGCGGGAATGTGCATCGAACTCAACACCTCCGGCGTGAACCATCCTCACAAGGAATATTATCCCGCGTTCGACATCCTGAAATGGTCCGCCGAGCGCGGCGTCGGCCTGGTCTTCGGCTCCGACGCCCACGAACCCGAACGCGTCGGCGACCGCTTCGTCGCCGCGATGGCCACCGCGCGCGCCGCCGGTTTCACGCATTTCCAGCGTTTCGAAAAACGCAAACGCACCGCCGTCGCGCTGTAGTGTTTTTTTTCAATCATTGGAAATTTGCGTCACCGGATTTTCCAATCATTGGAAGTCACGAATTTTTTCCATCGGATTTTCCGGCCACCCATTTCGCCTGCGCCAGCGGGCTATTTCCAGATGTGCTGCACGGCGACGACAATCGCGGGGACGGTGACGATGCTGCCGATGGTGCTTAGGAAAATTGCGCGCGCGCCGAGCGGTACGTCGCCATTGAAGCGTTCGAGAAATGCGCCGCAGGTCACGGCGATCGGCATCGTGACGATGATGAGCGCGACGTTTTGTACGACTTCGGGACCGCTGAGGCCGAAGCGGCGCATCAGCGTGAGGACGATGGCGGAGAGGATGGGCAAAACGAGGAGGCGGCCGGCGATGACGATGCCGAGGGTGCGGCTGTCGGTGACGTGTTTTTCGGAGAGGCCGCCGAGTTGCGCGCCGATGACGAGGAGGCTTAGCGGGATCGTCAGGCTGCCGAGGATGTCGATGCCGTCGAGCAGCGCGCGGGCGATTTTGATCGTGGTTTGTATCGCGTCGGTGGCGGGCAGCGATGAGGCGGCAGGCAGTACGATGCCGAGCACGAGCGCGACGGCGGTGGCCTGCAGGCCGCGGTTTTTGCGGAGCTGGTCGAGCGGGTGCGCGTCGGCGACGCCGCGCTGTAGCATCCAGATTCCGCAGGTCCAGAGGATGAATTGCATCGAGACGTTGATGAGCAGGAGCGCGCGGACACCGGGCGGGCCGTAAAGCGTTTGGACGATCGGCAGCGGCATGAAAATCCAGTTCGGAATCGCGACGAGAAATGCGCCGCTACGGCGGCTGGCCGGCGGCAGAAGGAGCCGGCCATAGATTCCGGCCACGGCAATGCCGAAAAGCAAAATGACCGCACCGACGATGAAGACGGAAGCGCTTTCCCGGACCGTCTGCCACGAGACGAGGTCAATTAGTTTGGCGATGACGAGCGCGGGGAAAATCAAGTCGGTGATCAGCTGCGAAAGCGTCGCGGTCATTTCGTCGGTGATGGCGCGGCCGCGGCGCAGGAAGAAACCGGTGAACAGGACGACGAACATCGCGAGGATTTTCGCGAAGACGATCAGGCCGAGTCCGAGTCCGCCGGTCGGTGCCGTCATTGTTCCTTTTTCTCCGCCGGTTTTTCTTCTTCAGCCGGCGCGGCGTTTCTGTGCTTGAATTCGTGGGCCGCGCTGGCGTTGAGAATATTCTGGACGATCTGTTTTGGCGGCAGCAGCGACGGTTTGCCGCCGGGCCAGTCGAATACCGCGGCGCGCTCGCGCCAGCCGTTGGTCTGGACGACCAGCAGCACGGGGCATTTGTTGATCTTCCATTTGTCGGCGAGTTCCTGGTCATCGCGGCCGAGCGGGAACATGAATTTCACCTTGATGTAATCGTCAACGAGTTGCTGGACGTCGGGCTGCGCGAGGCCTTTCTTTTCCCACCAATCGCAAAGTCCTTTTTGATCTTTCGGAAAATATTTCGCGAAATAGACGAGCATGTTCGCGCCGGTTTTCTTCTGGAGATCGAGCGCCTGCTGATAGCCTTTGCCGTTGAGGAGCCACTCGTTCTTGGGAACCTTCGCCTCTTTTTCCGCGGCGAAGACTGCCGCTGCGATCATCGCGCAAACGAGAATTGCCAGTCGTGTTTTCATTTTCGCCTCCAGTCTCTGCCGCCGATTTCAAATCTCAGATTACAGATTTCAGATTTCCGCCATCGAAGTTCCGGCGATCCAGCCCGTCGTCCACGCAGCCTGAAAATTGAACCCGCCGGTCACGCCGTCAATGTCGAGCACTTCGCCGGCAAAAAACAAGCCGGCACAAAGCTTGCTTTGCATCGTCCGGAAATCCACCTCGCGCAAATTTACGCCGCCGCAGGTGACGAATTCTTCCTTGAACATGCTTTTACCGCCGACATGAAACCGACACGCCCGAAGCGCGTCCGCCAGCTTTTCGAGATCGCGATTCGCGATGCCGCCCCATCGCGTCGTCTCGGAAATTCCCGCGCCGGAGGCGAGCGATTTCCAGAGCCGTGACGGAATTTCCACCGGCGAAAATGCACCGATCTGCTTTGCGGAATTTTGCGCGCGGACTTCGCCGAGCTTCAAGATGAGTTCCGGGCGTTTGAGGTCGGACAGCCAGTTGACCAGCAGATCGAATTCGTAATTTCGTTCCGCAAATTCGCGAGCGCCCCACGCGGATAATTTCAGAATCGCCGGTCCGCTGAGTCCCCAATGCGTCACGAGGATCGGCCCGGTCTGCCGCAATTTCGTTCCGACCGCCTCGACCGCTGCGTTCGCGACGGAGATTCCCGGCAGCCCCTCGAGCCGCCGGTCTTTGATGTTGAACGTGAACAGCGATGGAACCAGCGGCGTAATTTCGTGACCGAGCGACGCGGCGATTTCGTGGCCGATGGAATTTTGATTTCCGCCCGTCGCGATCAGCAGGCAATCGCAGTCGAGCGTTTCGCGGTCGGTCAACGCGAGGCGGAAACCGTCGTCGGATTTTCTCGCCGCCGCAGCGACGCCGCAGCTCTTCCGGATTTCGACGCCGGCTTTTTCTGCCTCGTGAATCAGGCATGTAACGATGCTGCTCGATTTGTCGGTGGCGGGAAACATCCGGCCGTCGTCCTCGGTTTTCAGCTTTACGCCGCGCGATTCGAACCATTCGACAGTGTCGCGCGGCTGCCAGCGGTGGAACGCGCCGATGAGTTCGCGGCCGCCGCGCGGATAGCGTGATGCGAGAATTTTCGGATCGAAGCAGGCGTTGGTGACGTTGCAGCGGCCGCCGCCGGAGATCGTAACTTTCGCGAGCAGTTCCGGGCTTTTTTCCAGAATAACGACGCGGGCGTCGCTCGATTTTTCCGCGCAGGCAATCGCGCCGAAAAATCCCGCCGCGCCGCCGCCGGCAATCACGATTCGTTTTCCGTCCATGCGCGCAGAATAGCCGACGATGCGGGGCGCGGCCAAGCGCGCCGTGAAATACAAGCGGGATTTCCAATCATTGGAAATTCCGGTATCGCGTTTTTCCAATCATTGGAAGCCATCGCGCCGCGCGGCGCAGTTTCTTGACCGGCGGCGGGGTGGGGGCTAGTTTCGCGCGCCAGATTTTGAGGTTTGCATGAAGAAAATTGTTATTCCGTTTTTTGTCATCGCGGCAGCGGTCGGCGCGGCGCTGGCGCTGACGCCGGCGGAGCTTTCGCCGGAGGCGCAGAAGCTGTTGCCGAAGGATCAGGCCGTGATCGTGCATTTCAAGGATGGCACGACGAAGGAAGGCGTGATCGAGAAGCAGGGCGAAAAGGAAATTACGCTGCGGCAGAAGAAGGGGACAATCTCGTTTTCGTGGCCGTATGCGAAGGACAAGATCGCGAACATCGAGAACACGGACCTGGCCGCCACGTTCGCCGCGGAGCTGCTGAAGATCAACATCAACACGAACGTCGCGCTGCCGCGGGAGCAATATGCGCCGGCCATTGCGCTGTTCGGCGAGTTCCTCCAGAAGTGCGCGGGCAATACGAACGCCGCGGAAATCAAGGCGCGGCGCGGTGTCTTCACCAACGAGCTGGCGAATCTCGACAACGGTTTCGACAAGGTTGGCGGCGAGTGGATGCCGCCGGTTTCGGCGGCCGTGCGCAAGTTCGACCTGCTCGCCGACCAGATGAAGAAGATCGAGGAGAAATATCCCGGCGTGAAGACGGGCGGCGCCAGCGTGCCGCGCGCAAACGATTATTACAAAAAGCTCGGCGACGAGCGCCGCGCCGTCGCGCGCAACCTCCCGGAGATGGTCAACACCCGCGTGCCGATGCTCATCGAGAAGAAGAAATTCGACGAGGCCGCCGCCGAGGTCACCGCGTTCCTGCAATTCTTCATCAACCGCGTCGTCTCCAGCGAGGCCGGCACCGGCTCGCTGGCCGAAGAGCAGGTCTTCAAGGGCATGGACTTCGGCTACATCCTCCGCATGGAGCAGCAGATCGTGGACGCCTACAACGCCGACCATCAGCCCTCGGCGCTGCCCGAACCCGGCCAGCCCGGCATGATCCGCATCTCCGCCGGCTACTTCCTGTTCGGCGATCCCAAGGGCAACATCAAGGACAACAATTTTCCGCCGCGCGTCATCTGGCTCGATGATTTCCTGCTCGACCGCTGCGAAGTCTGCAACAAGGACTACAAGGAATTCCTCGACTACGTGAAAAAGACCGGCGACGCCAAGATGGAGCACCCCGGCGCCCCGCCGCTCAAGGACCACACGCCCGAATGCCTTCGCAAGGACGACAAGGGCAACTACAAATTCCCCGCGTTCGCCGGCGACGACCAGCCCGTCGTCGGCATTGACTGGTTCGATGCCTATGCCTACGCAAAATGGAAAGGCAGGCGCCTGCCCACCGAGGCCGAATGGGAACGCGCCGCGCGCGGCGTGGACGGCCGTCGATTCCTCTGGCCGCCGACGGTTGACGCCAAAGGCCAGGCGCAGGAGGCCGCCGAGAACCGCTCGATGAACACCGCCAACGGTCGCGTATTCCTCGCGCAGCAAATTGACCTGCAAAAGCCGCCGCCACCGCCGCCGCCGAAGCCGGAGAAGAAAAATTTCATTGATAAACTTTCCGGCACCACCGCCACCACCCCGCCGCCGGTCGCGCCGCAGCGCACGCAACTGCCCGCCGTCACCTGGAACGTCACCAACGCGCTCCCGCCCGAAGCCGCCGTCGGAAAATTCGACGAACGCCTCGCCACCACCAACCAGTACGGATTCCTCCACCAGATCGACAACGCCTCCGAATGGGTCGCCGACGTCTATTCCCAGACCACCTACCGCGCCTGTGGCATGCGCAACCCCCAGGGCCCCACCAACGACGTCGGCAAAACCGAGCCACACGTCTATCGCGGCGCAAATTATCTGACCGCCAAAGAAGACGACCTGCTCGTCACCAGCCGCGGATACCCGCGTGACCCGAACAGCGCCGCCGGCCTCGACCAGGGCGGCCGCCCCATCATCGGCTTCCGCTGCGCCGCGACGCCATCGCGCTGATTGCGCCGCTCCGGAAAATTTCATCGCGACAGCGCCGCCCGCCGCCCTTCCACCAGCCCGGCTCCGCCGGTCCGATTTCCTGCCTGGGCGCATCGGGAATTCTCGAACCGCCACTTCCAATGATTGGAAATTTGCGCGGCGGCAGTTTCCAATGATTGGAAAATCCCGGCGCGTGGAATCGCAATGTCAGAAGGAAAATTTGGATAGCAGCCACGCGCCGCTGTAGCTGACGATGGCGGTGTACACGGGGCAGACCGGCCAGAGCGCGTAGATGCGGCGCAGGTGTTTGTTTCGCGACATTTCGCGGATGCCGATGTGCGCCATGCCAAATCCGATCACAGAGCATGTGACGGTTTCCGCGAGCGAAACGGGAACGCCGAAACTCGATGCGACGAGCAAAATGCTGCCGCACACAAGTTCGACCATCGTCGCCTTGAGCGGGTCCAGCGGCGTGAGTTCCTTGCCGACGGTGTTGAGCAGACGGTGGCCGACGAGAAATGCGCCCAGCGCCATGCACAGGCCGCCGAGGATGGCGGCGTGGTTGACGGTGAGAATGCCCGCCCCGACGATCGGGCCGACGGCTTTCGCGAGGCTGTTGGAGCCGGCGGAGAACGCCATGTAGCAGCCGGAGAGCGTGACGAAGGCGCGGTAAAACATGTGCGCGGGGCCGCCTTTGTGCGACACCGGACCGAGCTTGCGATTGAGCGCGGGATAGACGAGGTGGCCCAGCGCGTAGGAAATCACCAGCGACGCAACCGGCGTGAGCAGCCACCAGACCACGATGCCGGAAACCTTGTGCCATTGGACGCTCGCGTGGAAAATTCCGAGGCCGATCACCGCGCCGACCATCGCGTGGGCCGTGGCCACCGGCAGCTTGAACCAGTTCGCGAAGGCGATGATCGACGTGGCTGCGAGCAACACGAGGATCACATTTCGGAAATCGCTTTTCAGCGGCGCTTCGCCGATCAGCCCGCTGGCAATCGTGTGGACGACCTTGTCGCCTTTGAAGATCGCGCCGAGCATCGAGAAAATTGCGATGAGGATGACCGCCTCCATTTTCGAGCGGATGCCCGATCCGAATGCCGGGCCCATCTCCGCCGCGGAATTATTCCCGCCAACGTTGATCGCCAGCAGCACGCAAGCGCCAATTGCAATGATTGAGACCAAGTCCATCCGCCCGGACTCTTTCACAATGGTTCATACAGAGCAATACGGCAGCGCACTCGGCGCATTTCTCAGGAAACTGCCGGACCGGTCAAGCCGGCACGTGCATCGGGGAACCTCACGTCTTCAAGAAAACCCGTCACAAAATCAGTTGCCGGATGTTCGAAAACCTCTGCCGGAGTTCCGATCTGTTCAACCTTGCCTTCGTTCATCACAACGACGCGGTCGGAAACTTCCAGCGCTTCCTCAACATCGTGCGTCACGAAAATGCTGGTGACGTGAATTTCGTCGTGCAGACGGCGCAGCCAGCGGCGGAGTTCCTTGCGGACTTTTGCGTCGAGCGCGCCGAACGGTTCGTCGAGCAACAGGACTTTCGGTTCGACCGCGAGCGCGCGGGCGAGCGCGACGCGCTGCCGCTGGCCGCCGGAAAGTTGCGAGGGCCGGCGATCGGAAAGCCAGTCGAGTTGCACGAGCTTGAGCAGTTTCATCACGCGCTCTTTGATTTCCTCCTTCGAGGGCCGGATGTCGCGCGGCTTCACGCGCAGGCCGAAGGCGACGTTCTCGAAAACACTCATGTGGCGGAAGAGTGCGTAGTGCTGAAAGACGAAGCCGACACGCCGGTCGCGCGCGCTGCGCTTCGTCGCATCCTGGCCTTCGAAGAGAACCTGCCCCGCATCGGGCATGTCGAGTCCCGCAATGATCCGCAGCAGCGATGTCTTCCCCGATCCCGACGGGCCGAGCAGCGCGACGAGATGGCCGGCCGGGAAATGGATGGTCACGTCGTTAAGTGCGGTGAATGTCCCGAACCGTTTCGTGATGTTTCGGGCTTCGATGCTCATGGTTTTCCTTCCCGCGGAACGGCGAGTGCGAGATCGCGATGCGCCTTCCATTCGACAATATTTTTCACCAGCAGCGTGACGAGCGCCAGCAGCGCGAGAACGGATGCGACCGCGAAGGCGGCGACGAAGTTGTATTCGTTGTACAAAATCTCGACGTGCAGCGGCATGGTGTTCGTCTTGCCGCGAATGTGGCCGCTCACGACCGACACCGCTCCGAATTCGCCCATCGCGCGGGCATTGCAGAGGATCACGCCGTAGAGCAGTCCCCATTTGATGTTCGGAAGTGTGACGTACCAGAACGTCTGCCAGCCGTTCGCGCCAAGCACCATCGCGGATTCCTCCTCGTCGGTTCCCTGCGCCTGCATCAGCGGAATCAGCTCTCGCGCGACGAATGGAAATGTGACGAAGATCGTCGCGAGAACAATGCCGGGCACCGCGAAGAGAATCTTGATGTTGTGATCCAGCAGCCACGGGCCGAACCAACCCTGCGCGCCAAAGAGCAAAACGTAGATCAGGCCCGAAACGACGGGCGAAACGGCGAACGGCAGATCAATCAGCGTCGTGAGCAGTTGCTTTCCGCGGAATTCGAACTTCGCAATCGCCCACGCCGCGGCGATCCCGAAGACGACGTTCAAAGGCACCGCGATGGCCGCGACGGTCAGCGTCAGACGGATCGCGGAAAGCGCGTCCGGTTCGGCGAGGGCTTTGAAATACAAAGCTGAACCTTTGCGAAACGCCTCGTAAAAAACCGACGCCAGCGGAATGAAGACAACGAGACCGAGAAACGCGAGCGCGAGCGCGATCAGGAGCCATCGCACCGCCGCCGGTTCGGTGCTGTGCGCTGGCGTTGCGGTCCCGCTGCGCTGAAGCCTGGATACAGCGCCGGCCATCAGCGGTCCTCCGCGATCGGCGAAAACTTCCAATGATTGGAACTCATCGCGCCGTATTTTTCCAATGATTGGAAGTTTGTGTTCATCGGCGGGCGTTCCATGCCTGCAGGGCGTTGATGAGGAAAAGCAGGGCGAAGGAAAGCATGAGCATGACGACGGCGATGGCGGTGGCGCCGGCGTAGTCGTATTGCTCGAGCTTGGTGATGATCAGCAGCGGTGTGATTTCGGTTTTCATCGGCATGTTGCCGGAGATGAAAACGACGGAGCCGTATTCGCCGACGGCGCGCGCGAACGACAGCGCGACGCCGGTCAGCAACGCCGGGCCGATAGCGGGCAGGACGACGCGCGTGATCGTCTGCCAGCGGTTCGCGCCAAGGCTGGCAGCAGCTTCCTCGATGTCGCGGTCGAGGTCTTCGAGCACGGGCTGGACGGTTCGCACGACAAATGGGAGGCCGATGAAAATCATCGCGACCAAAACGCCAAGCGGCGTGAACGCAATTTTGATTCCGTGCGGTTCGAGCAGCGAGCCGATCCAGCCATTTTTTGAATAGACGGCTGTGAGCGCGATGCCGGCGACGGCGGTCGGCAGCGCGAAGGGGAGATCAACGAAGGCGTCGGCGAGTTTCTTGCCGGGAAATTTGTAGCGCACGAGCACCCACGCGACGAGAAAACCGAACACGCCGTTGACCAGGGCGGCGAGCGCGGACATGCCAAAGCTCAGGCGGTACGACGCGAGGACGCGCGCGCTGGTCACGGTTTCCCAGAACTTCGGCCACGTCATCGTCGCGGATTTCACGAACGTTGCCGAGAGCGGGATCAGAACGATCAGGCTCAGGTACAGCAGCGTGAAGCCGAGCGAGAGGCCGAGTCCGGGAAGGACGTTTGTTTTGCGCGCGTTCATCTATTTCGCGTAAATCTGGTCGAAGATTCCTCCGTCGCCGAAATGGATCGACTGTGCTTTCGTCCAGCCGCCGAAAACTTCGTCGATTGTGACGAGATTTATTTTCGGAAATTGCGATGCAAATTTCGCGGCGACTTTTTCATCCCGCGGGCGGTAGAAATTTTTCGCGGCAATTTGCTGGCCTTCGTCGGAATACAGATAGTTCAGGTATTCCGTCGCGACTTCGGTCGTGCTGTGGCGCTTCGCAACTTTTTCGACGACCGCGACCGGCGGTTCGGCGAGAATGCTCAGGCTTGGAGCGACGAGTTCGAAATCCTTGCCGCCTTCTTCCTTCAACGCGAGCAGCGCTTCGTTTTCCCATGCGAGCAGCACATCTCCGATGCCGCGCTGGACAAACGTCGTTGTCGCGCCGCGCGCGCCGGAATCGAGGACGGGAACATTCTTAAAAAGCCTCGCAATGAACTCGCGGGCCTTCGCCTCGTCGTTGCCATTCTGCTTGAGCGCGTAGGCCCAGGCCGCGAGATAATTCCATCGAGCGCCACCGGACGTTTTCGGATTCGGCGTGATGACCGCGACACCGGGTTTCACCAGATCGCTCCAGTCCTTGATCCCCTTCGGGTTTCCTTTGCGGACGAGGAACACGATCATGCTCGTGTACGGCGTGCTGTTGTTCGGCAATTTCGTCTGCCAGTTCTTCGGCAGCAGTCCGCCTTTTTCCGCAATCGCGTCAATGTCGTACGCGAGCGCCAGCGTGACGACATCGGCCTCAAGCCCGTCAATCACGGCGCGCGCCTGCTTGCCCGATCCGCCGTGCGACTGGTTGATCGTGACGGATTTTCCGCTTTGTGCTGCAAAGTGCTTTGCGAAGGCGGCGTTGTATTCCTGATAAAGCTCGCGCGTCGGGTCGTACGAGACATTCAGCAACTCGATGTCTTTCGCGCCCGCCGACGCAGCGAGTGCGGCGATGAACGCTGCGATTAGAAGTGGTTTTTGTTTCATTAGCTTTCTCCGTTTTTTCCAATCATTGGAAATTGCGCACGGGCAAATTTCCAATGACTGGAATTTTTTTTCAAAATGCAAATTGTGTGCGTGCGAGGATGACTTTCTCGTCGGGCCGGTCGGCGCGATTCGGCGCTCCGCCGGTGAACGCGGTCTGGTCATAGTCGAGGTTGAACTTCACGTTTTTGTTCAAGTACCAGTTGAGGCCGACGCCCCAGCCTTTCGCTTCGTTGGCCGACTTTTTGCCGTCGGCAAGTTTCGCGCTGAGCGCGCCGTCATCAACGGTGAGGTCCTGGATGCGCGCGACGAGTTCGACTGCGCCGATGTGGCCGGTGGACGGCTCGAAATTGTGCAGCGGCGTCACGCCCGTGTACGTGGCGTCCTCGCCGGTGAGCACCCACGAGCCCTGAATCTGCCAGGCGGTGTTGTCGAGCGTGTCCTTGTTCTTGCCGTCGGTGACGTCCTGCTGCGACTGCACGTATTCACCGAGCAGACCGAACGGGCCGACGTAGTAGTAGGCCTGCGGGATGAGCCGGGCGAGCTGACCGTCCGCATAGGCGATGCCGTTTGCGTTGGTCGAATTCTTGTAGCTGAAGAACGTTTGCTGACCGACGGATTTGAACGTCGGAAGATTTGGCGACGATGGCGTGCCGGTCTGGTCGCCCACGCTTGCCGCGACGCCAACGCCGAAGTTCTTCAGCGCTTCGACATCGGTCAGGCGGAACGGATGCAGGAACAACCGGGCCGCAAGATCTTTTCCGTCATTCGTGTCTGCGTCGGCGTTTCCGCCATCGGGCACGCCGTTGAAGATGCCCGCCTGATATTGCAATGTCCCGCCGCCGAACTCGCCGCCGAGTTGCACGCCGATGTCGCGGTTCGGAACCAGATCGGTCGGCAGACCGCGCTCGACGAATTCGAGATCGCGGGCAGATTGCAGGCGTTCGAGTCCCACGGGCAGCTTGAATTTGCCGACACGGATTCCGAATTCAGGCCGCGGCGTGTACTCGCCATACGCATCGTAGAGAACCGTCTTGCCATCGCCGAAATCTGGCATGATCTTGAAGCCAAAATCCTCGTATATCTTGCCCTCGAAAACGGGACGTACGCGGCGCAACAGGAATGAATCCGTCGCCTTGTGGTCCTTGTCATCGAGATAAAATCTTCCGTCCGCTTGAACGTAGCCGCGGATCTTCAATTGAAACGCTTTGTCGGCGGAATTGATCGAAAAACCATCCTTGCCGGCTTTCACCGAAACGGCATCTTTCGCCTTCGCAGCCGCAGCCTCGTCCGCGATTTCCAGTTTGCGCTCCAAAACTTTTACCTTCTGATCCAATTCACTCAGCGTCGGCTCCCCGGCCTGCAAAACTGCCACACTCGCGCCGCCAACCAGGGCTGCGCCGATCCATCCATTTATCTTTCTCATTTATCGTCCTCGTGCCGTGACTTCCGGTGATCCGGTCAGCACTGGGCGATTTTTTATTTTGTTGTTCGAGCCTCCGCGTGTGCGGCCGGCTATTTTTCTTTCTGATCCTGAAATCTGATTTTCTCCCGGCGCTCCACCTGCACGACCTTTGCGTCGTGAATGGTAATTTCGACCGAGCCATAGCGGACGTTTTGGACAGCGCGCAGGATTTCTTCTTCTGCTGTTGAACGGGTCGCTTTTGACTCGGCTGTTTTTCCCGTTTTGTTTCCGTCATTCATCTTCGTCCCCGTTAAATTTGAAAATTGAAGCTCTCGAAATTTCGCCCCGTCGCACCGCCAGTCCGATGGACCGCGTCCGCCAGCGTCGTGCCGTCGAGTACGTAGGCAATTGAATCGCGCACTTCCTTCATGATCGGCTTCACAACGCAGGTTCTTTCATCGCGGCAATCCGGGCACTTACGATAGGCCATCTTGCTGACGCAGGGCACCGGCGCGAGCGGACCGTCCATCCGGCGGATGATCTCTCCGAGGCTGATCTGGTTGGCGGGACGCGCAAGCATATATCCGCCACCTTTTCCCTTGCGGCTCACGAGTAATCCATGCGTCTTCAAATCGAGGAGGATTCGCTCAAGGAACTTCTTTGGCAGCCGTTCGACCTCCGCCAAATCTGCGATTAGCACGGGTTTCCCATCGTGGCACGCGGCCAGATGGATCATCGCCTTGAGAGCGTATTTCGCTTTCTGTGTTAGCATTCTACTAGCCTACATACTCTATCAACTTGATATACTAATCGGCTGTGACTCGTTTCCTGTCAAATACAAAATTCGTCATCTTTCCACTTCTCGCCGCACAAGCGGACCTTCCAATCATTGGAAAAATCGCGTGCGGTAATTTCCAATCATTGGAAACTATGCGGGGAAAATTATCCAATCATTGGAAACTGCGCCGACGAAATTTTCCAATGATTGGAAGTCTGGAATTTTTCCTACGGCCGGGTGACGCGCAGGCGGAGGAAGCGGTTCGTCGCGGTGGCGTCGGTGTCCCACACGACATCGGTGGCCGGG
>CAIVKH010000316.1 GCA_903906425.1 uncultured bacterium | reverse complement strand
GGCTGGACGCCGGTTTCGTAACGAAATGACGACGGAGCCAAAATAGCATGAAGAAAATCGTCGCTCACGAAAACTTCCAATCATTGGAAAAACAGAAAACCAAAACTTCCAATGATTGGAAGCTGCGGATGATCGCGGCAGGTGGCGACGCAAAGAAGCGGTGGTGCGGCGTGGCGGTTCCGGCCATTCTCTGGGCCGATGTTTTTGGAGAATAGAAAATGAGAAAAATGGCGATACTGATATGCGTGAATTTCGGCTTGCTTGCGGGTGCCGGTTTTGACGCGCGGGCGCAGACGAGTTTTTATTGGACAAACAATGCCGCCGGCAGCTCGTGGAGCAACTCGCCGGCGACGGGATATTGGACCAACAATCTGGGCGACGGCAGTATCCCCAACGCCGGTGGCTCGGACGACTATGTCATCACGTTCAAGAATACCGGCGCGATCACCAGCACGAACAATCTGGGCGATGGCGGCGGGACGAACGGAACGTTCACTCTGAACCAGTTGTCTTTCGCAAGCGGAGCTGCCGCTGTCAGCCTCTACGGAGCCAGCCTCACGTTCCAGACCAACAGCTCCGGCTCTTTGCCACTGATCGCACATGCAAATGGCACAGATACGAAGCTCTACAACAACCTGATGTTGACCACCGATCTGAACGTCAACGTGACGGGATACCGGCTCTGGCCCTATGGCGTCATCGGCGGCCAGGGTACTATCGTGATCAGCAATGCCACGAACGGCTGGGTGTTTATGGCCGGTACGGTCACGAATACGTTCATGGGCAACTGGGTGGTCAACGCGGGATTGCTGGACATTGATGCCGGCAATGGAAATCCGGCGCTCGCCGATGTGCAACTCGGCTTCACAAGCAATTCGATTGTGTTGAACGGCGGCGGTCTGAGGCCCGGCTATGGTTTCACTCTTTCGTCAAACCGCACGCTGACCATCGGCATTAATGGCGGCTTCATTTATCCGAGCGGAAGCCCCATCACGCTGGCTACCACCAACCAATTGCTGGGCAACGGCGCGTTGAGCGTTGGTTGTTCCGGCGGCAGCGCAGGCAACGGCATGACGATCAATGCGCCGCAGACGAGTTTCGGCGGAACGGTTTCGGTTAATAACGGCGCGGGTTTGACGCTTGGCGCAGTCAACAGCATCACGAATACGATCACGGTCACAAACGGTACGCTGACGGTGAACATCGCCAACGCCGTCGCTGGCGGCGGCGTGATTGTGCAGCCGGGCAGCCAGATTTTTCTCGGCGCGGCGGCGGGCACAAACGCGGTGTACACGGTGAATGACTTGAGCGCAATCGGCGGCACTGACGCGATGATCCTCGCGTTGACGAATGGCGCAAATTTGAGTCTCTCCAACGGCGCGATGATCGTGCATTCCACGGCGGGCGGCTTGGCGAAGCCCGTCAATCTTCCGGCGGGCGACAATTATGTTTATGGTCTCGGCGTCAACATGCCGAATTCCAATTTCATAATTGGCGATGCGAGCGGCACGGGTTGGCGAGGCGTCGGCGTCGCGCGTACCGCGTACACGCTTGGCAGCATGACGAATTCGCTGACGCTCATCGGCAACGCGGAAATGGACGCGCAGATTGGGTCCACCTTGACGATCAACAGCCTGATCACCGGCGGCAGCGCGGCGAACACGCTCGCCGTTCGCGGACCCGGCACCGTTTCACTCGTCAACAACACCAACAACTTTTCGAGTTTGATCACCTGCGCCGGTGGCACGACGCTGAAGGCGGGCAACGCGTCGGGCAACATGACATTCAATTTCGCGGATGGTTTGAACACGTTTGCGGGTATCAATAATGGATCAACCGGCCAGATGGTTCTGTCAGGCAGCGCCAACTCCACCAATCTCGTGACGGGAAATTTCTCCGGGCAGAACGCAGCCGGGACGGTTGTCATCAACGGCGGCACATACCTCATCTACGGTGGCGCTCGCAACTTTGCCGGCAACCTGATCGTCAGCAACGGCAACTTCATCGTGTCGCCCGGCAGCGATCGCTTTGGCCCTGTCACGGGCACGGGATTCGTCAACATCGTCGCCGGTTCGCTGATCGTGACGAACACCGGTTACGGCTGGCGCATCGGCTGCGACAGCGGCACGGGCTTGGGCAACGTCAGCTACTCGGTCAACCAGAGTGGCGGTTATGTGAACATCAACAGCGGCGGCGGCATCCAGCTCGGAGGAACAACGACAGGCACGACTAACATCTACAATTTTTCCGGCGGCTCGATCAACTCAGCAGGAATCAGCCTGAATTCAGTCGGCTCCGCACTGACACAGTTCGCGATGAACGGCGGCTCGCTGACCAATACGGCGGCCAACATCGCAGTGAGCGGCGGCGCGAGTTTCTTGATGAACGGCGGCTATCTGGGCAGCACCGGTCTTGTTGTGAACAATGCGAGCGCGGCATTTGTCCAGACCGGAGGCGTGGTTGTGATAGGCGGCCAGATTGCCAACTATGTCGCAGGAAGTGTTGCAGGTTTGCTGAACATCAATGGCGGAACGTTCACGCACACTTATTCCGGCGGCAACCCCAATGTGCGCGGTTCCTCTCTCATCGCGAGCAATAACGCAGTCGTGAATTTCTCGGGAACAGCGGGCGAAGTCCGCGTTGGCTCGGATGGAAGTTCCGGCAGTTGGAATATCTACAACAACGCCTCGGTTAACGTCGGCTACGGTCTCCAGCTAAATTCGATGGGAATCAACTCGGCTGCCACCGGAACAGTGACTCTCTCCGGCGGTAAATTGACCGTCGGCGCGGGAGGGATCTACGGCTCGATTGTGACCAACCCGACGATGGCGATTTTCAACTTCAATGGCGGCACGCTTGGCGCAACAACGAACTTCGCTATCACTGCGTATTCAAACGCCTATTTCAACGTTATGGCCGGAGGCGCAGTCATTGACAGCAGCAACTTTGTCATCACTTGCAATCCGAGGCTGATCAACGGGACCGGCGGCGTGGACGGTGGCCTCATTAAGAACGGAACCAACACGCTCGTGCTTGTGACAAACAACACGTACACCGGCACAACGATGATCAATGCCGGCCGTCTTCTGCTCGCTGCGAATGCGGCGATCAATTCGAGCACTTCCATCGTCGTAATGAGCGGTGCAGCGCTGGTCGTCACCAATCGCGGCGACAAAACGTTCACTGTCGGTACGACCCAGACACTTGCCGGAAGTGGGACGATCATCGGCAGCGTGACGAACATCGGCAATGTTTCGCCGGGTTTCGGCGGGTCGGGCTTGCTTTCGTGCAGCAGCAATTTTGCTCAAACGGCGCTTGGAACGCTTTCCATCAAACTCAGCAACGGCGTCAACGGTGTTGACTATGACGAACTCGTCGTCAGCAACAATGTCACGCTCAACGGAACACTTTCGATCGCGCTGATGCCGGGTTACTCGCCGTCAACGTCGGATGTATTTGTCATTCTTTCTGCGAAAAATATTTCGGGAAATTTCGCGGCGACAAATCCTCCTGCTATGCCCGCTGGACTTGGCGTTCAGATTCTCTACACCGACACGGCGACTCTTCTGAGCATCACCGGCGCGCCGCCGCCATCCGCCAGCGGTTATGATCTTTGGGCCGCAGCAATAACCAACGGACAGACCGCTTACAACCAAAGCGCCACCGGCGACGGCTATCCTAACTTGCTCAAGTATGCCACCCGCAGCAGCCCGACGAATTCCGACTCGCTCGCCGCGATGAGCGGAACGAGAACCGGCGGACTGCTCGCCCTGCAATTCTACCACGACCTTTCTGCTACCGATGTGACGCTCTTTGTCGAAGGCGCCGATTCCACAACCAACGACGCGACATGGCTGGGCATCGCGACCAACATCTCCGGATCGTGGGGCGGCGCGCTAAATGTCATCGAGAACACCAACACCACACCCGCGACCGTCAGCGTGTCGGACACCGAAGCCACGGCAACGAACCGCTTCCTGCGCCTGCGCGTCACGCGGCCTTAATTGATGCGCGGAACTATTGAATGATCGGAATCGACCAGACACGACGGGTGAAACGAAAATTATCAGTGACGCTTGCCGCCCTGCGATTGGCGCGGCTTGCCGTGCCTATAAGTTTCCAACAATTGGAAAATCACGGCGCGATGATTTCCAATGATTGGAAACGACCGGAGTGATCGAATGAGAAGAGCTGTAATGCTGATATTGATCGTCCCGCTGCTCATGCCGCTGGTTGCATTGCGAGCCGGTGAAATGGCGCAGACGAATCCCAAGGTGGATCGCATCTATCAGTTCTTCGCATCGAGCGGCGAAGCGAACCGGCCGACACTGGGCGCGGATTTGTGGATTCCTCCGAACGCTCCGAAGATCCGTGCTGTGATGGTGGGCATGCACAATGGGCTTCCGATAAATGTTCTTCAAAGTGCGCCGGTCCGCGCCGTGTGCCGCAAGCACGGCATCGCGCAGATTTTGATGACGCCGTGGGCGAAGGACATCGGCTCGGTGATGATGAAAGATTTGACGTTCGACGTGACCGATCCTGAGCGAACGGCGGTATACGACAACTACATGAAACGGCTCGCGGACTTGTCGGAGCATCCTGAACTCGTCACCGCGCCGATTGTGCCGCTCGGTCATTCGGCGTATTGCGGTTTTCCCTTCGAGGCGGCGATGCGCAATCCGGAGCAATGTCTTTGCGCCATTCCCATCAAGGCAGGATTGCCGGACGCTTACAACTTCTTCGGTCCGGGTGGAAAGGCGATGCATCCGAACGCAGACTTTAGTTTGCGCAACGTGCCGATCTTGTTCGTCACTTCAAGCAGCCAGGAGACGGTGGGCTGGAGCGCGTATCCGCAGGCTTATGGCACATATTTGAGCAGCTATCGGCGCGGTGATCGCGATGACAATCCGGGCACGAACTATGAACCGCACGCCGAGCTTTTCGGCTCGTGCTGGGAGATGACGAGCGGGCACTTCGACATGTCGCCGCGCAATTACCAGTTCGTCGCCGACTGGCTTGATGCGATCGCGACGGCGCGTTTGCCGGAAAAGGCCAGCGAGCCGATGAAGAATCTCGTGATGCGCGACGGATGGCTGATGGATCCCAAGATTCCCGCGACGGGAGAATTGCCGAAAGACTATGCGATGCCTGCGCCGTATCTCGAATTCAAAGGCCATCGCAAAGACGCGCTCTGGTTCCCGAATGAAAAACTGGCGCGTACACAATTTGAATTGGGCGACTCCGAGCCGCGCAAAAAGATCGAGATGTTCACGCTGCTTGATCCGGCGGGGAAACCGATCAGCCTCGCGCACGGCCGGATGGCGCCGATGAGGAATCCGCAGATGCTGCTGCATGACGACGGACTGTTCACGCTGACGACCTATCGCTTTACCACGCCGCCGGACATTTGCACGGCGAAGCACAAGGATCTCGACCACCATCCGGAAGAACCACACGCCTTCACCAACTTGTTGTTCTCCGGAAAGACGACGATGCCGGTCAGCAAAATTCCATTCCGCTTCGATGCGCACGGCGGAGCATTCGAAATGGTCCGCAGCGAGCAATTCAAGGATGAACGCGGTGTGACCGAAACGCGTCTGACGTTGCGGCTGAAGCGTCATCGCATTGATCCAGGAGCAGGCTTCAACATGTCCTTCGTCCGCGTATTTCACGAAGGTGATCAGGAATTTTCCGCCGCAGGACGAACGTGCCAGATCTCGCTCGCACCCGACAACGCGCTGAAGAACGCAACCTCCCAAACTGTGGATTTCCCCGCCATCCCGGATACGTCCGCGCAGGCAAAAAGAATCGCACTCAAAGCGACAAGTTCCGCCGGACTGCCGGTTGATTACTTCGTGCTCAAAGGCCCCGGCATCATCAAGGATGGCGCGTTCGTGCTGAGGGAATTTCCCATCGGCGCAACCAAGCCGATCGAGGTGACCATCGGCGCGTACCAGGTCGGCCTTTTCAAGGAAACCGGCGGCGTCAAACCCTCGGAGACGGTTTATCAGACATTCCGATTGCTTCCTGATGCTGTGAAATATGGAGGCGCAGCCGGCAAATGACGCACGCACCAGCGGTTCATCACATTATGTCTGCTCGATTGAAAATAGTATTCGTCTGTCTTCTCGTTTCGGCGGTCTCCGTCGCGGCTGATTCAGCACCCGCGGACGTCGATCCGCTGGTAAAGGCATCGGCTTACGGCGACAAATCGGTCTGGTCGTATCATGACAAGGATCCCATTCCGTGGGCGAAGTTTCGTCCGCGGTACAATGGTTCGTCGAAGGTCGAATTCAACGCGGAGGGCGTGCGCCCGGTGGGCCAAGTACCCGCGCCGGGGGTACATCCGTGCATCTTTTTCTCGAGCGAATATCTGCCGGCCATCCGCAAACGGATCAAGGAGGACCGCGGCGCGCAGGAAGCGTGGAAGAACATCCTGTCGTTCGCGAACGCGATCAAGCTGACCTACGACGAGAAGGCCGGCTACGCGCAGCCTGACTGGGCCAGCGGCGACTGGCACATACACGGTCGAACGATCGAACTGCATCGCATCGGCGGCTACGGAAAGGACCGGGAAGACTACTTCGGTTTGCTGGCCGAGGGTAAAAAGCCGGATAAGACATACGCAAAGGATCCGCCGTCGGCGTTCTTCTTCCCTGCGGCGATCGAGGTCTACCGGTGTCTGATCGAGGACGACGCGGAGGGCGCGCGCAAGCTGGTGCGGGCCGTCGAGACGGCGGTCAAACTGGAGCAGGAGCGGCGTAAATCCGACAAGCCCGCGCAGCCCGGCCAGCCGCCGAAGCCTTCGACGCCGCGCTATCACGCCTGCAATCTCGGACTGGTCTATGATTTCGTTTTCAACTGGATGACGCCGGCGCAGCAGAAGCTCGTCCACGACGAGCTCGTTCTGCTGTCCTCATGGAGTGACAACTACGGCACGTTCAACAACGCCGAGGCCAGCCGCAGCAACTGGGCGACCTTCACCTACTGGGTCTGGGACCTACTGGCCATCGAGGGCGAACCGGGTTTCAACGACCTCAAGTTTCTCGGCCTTTACCGAGGCTGGCGGAATTTCGTCACGTACTCGTTCATCGACAGTGGCGCGGCCTACGAGGCCGAGGGCAAGCTGTTGTTCGGCTTCAATGCGGTGGTGGCGTTTGATCGCGTGGTGCCGAAGCACGGACTCGAACTGCTCTCGCAGCATCCGCTGGTGCGCGCGCACTATGCGAAGTTCACGGCGCTGGTCGCCGATTGGCGGAGTTTGTGGGGCGAGGGCGATTTCCCGTTTCTCTATGTCCAGATTGCGCCGTGCAAACTCATCGGCCCGGAAATTCGCGAAGCACAATTTTTGAGCCTGAAGAAAATCACCAACAGTGCAATGACGGTCATCACCGATTGGGGCGATCCGAATAACATGCACCCGATTCACAAGGAACCGGTCGGCGCGCGCCTCGCCCTCGCGGCTCGCGCGCTCGCCTACGGACAGCAGCTCGAATTTTCCGGCCCGCTCTTCCGCGAAGCGAGAATCATCGGCGACAAAATCACGCTTTGCTTCGATCACATCGGCCAAGGCTTGCTTGACAAGGATGGCCCGCTCAAAGGCTTCACGATTGCCGGGGCGGATAAGAATTTTGTCCCCAGCGCAGGCGGAGATCATGGGCGATACCGTCGTGGTCTCCTCGCCGCGGGTATCGAAACCTCAAGCCGTGCGCTACGGCTGGGTGAATGTGCCGGGCGTGAATTTATTCAACAAAGATAATTTGCCTGCGTCGCCGTTCCGTACCGACGACTGGCCGGTCACGCCCGACAAACCATGACGAGAAACTTCCAATCATTGGAAAATAACCGCAGCGATATTTCCAATGATTGGAAAATTTAGGAAGGACGAAGAAATGAAAACAGCACTTGTCGCAGCAGCACTCGTTGGTTCACTCGCCGCAGCCGTTCACGCCGCCGAGGTGCCGCGGGATTTGCTCGATGGTTGCAACGTGTCTTGGGATTCGCCGGGCAGCAGTTCACTCGATTCGATGCCGCTCGGCAACGGCGACATCGGGCTGAATGTATGGGTCGAGAAGACCGGCGATCTGGTTTTCTACATCAGCAAAACCGATGCGTGGAGCGACAACGTCGGCGGAAACAAAGGACTGCTCAAGCTTGGTCGCATTCGCGTGAAGATCGATCCGCCTTTCGATGTCGCGAAGGATTTTCGGCAGCGGTTGAACCTCCACGACGGGATGATTCAAATCGAGAATCATGAATCACAAATCCAGATATGGGTGGATGCAAATCATCCGGTTGTTCACGTCGAGTCTGAGAACGCAAAGAACTTTGGACTGAGCGCGAGATTTGAAACGCTGCGTCCCGTGCCGGAAAAAGATTTGCAGGCGGACACGGTTCTCGACGGGCAGAAGACTCGGGTCGCGTGGTTCTATCGAAACAAAAACACGCGGATTCCCCAGCTAACGAATCGCACTTTCGGCGCTATCATGCAGGGCGACGGCGTGGTCTCGGAAGGCTGTGCGACATTGAAGTCGTCGAAGGCCGCGACGAAGCAGGCGCTCTCGATTCATGTGCTGACCGCGCAGACGGCGACGCCGGAGGAATGGCTCGCGCAACTTGAAAAACAAATCGCATCGACGGACGCGGTGAAAATGGAGTCGGCTCGCGAGCAGCATCGCGCGTGGTGGAATGAGTTTTGGAACCGCAGCTGGATTTTCGCGAGCGGCGACGACGATGCGAAGAAAGTTACACAGGGCTACGTGCTGCAACGTTTCGTGAGCGCGTGTGCTGGGCGCGGTGCGCAGCCGATCAAGTTCAACGGCTCGATTTTCACGATGGACTGGGTGAAGCGGGAAAAGAAAAATGGCGTCGAAACCGTCGTGACGAATAACGCCGACACACGAGACTGGGGAGGGCAGTACTGGTTTCAAAACACGCGGCCGATGTACTGGCCGATGCTTCAGTCCGGCGATTTCGACATGATGAAGCCGCTTTTCGGAATGTTTCGCGCGATCCTGCCGGACAACGAAAAGGATGTGCGCGATTTTTATCACCACGACGGCGCGTACTTCGCGGAGACGAAACCGTTCTGGGGCGGCATCAACAAACTCACGCCGGAGTCGAAGGGCGCGTACACGGATTTTTATTACACGCCGATCCTCGAACTCAGCGCAATGGCGCTCGATTACTTTGCTTATACCGGCGACCGCGAATTCGCACAAAAGACGCTGCTGCCCATTGCCGATGCGGGCATGAAATTCTTCGATCAGCACTGGAAACGCGAAAACGGGAAGCTGC
>CAIVKH010000315.1 GCA_903906425.1 uncultured bacterium | reverse complement strand
GTGGCCGCAGTCCTCGACGACGATGCGGCAGGCGGCGGCCAGATATTCCGCCTCGTCCTTCGCGCGCACCAGCGCCTTGTCGCTTTCGCTCAGCGCCCGCAGCGCACGGTTCAACTGCTGCAGTTCGACCTCGCGCTGTTTGCGCGCGGTGATGTCCTGCACGTGCGTGATCATGTAGAGCGGCCGGCCCGCGTCATCGCGGACCACCGCCGAACTCATGTCGCCCCAGATGACGTGGCCGTCCTTGTGGATGTAGCGCTTCTCCATGTGCACGGAGGGCCGCTTCCCGTCGAGCATCTCCTGAATGACTTCGCGGTTCAGCGGCAGATCATCGGGATGCGTGAAATCGTAGAAGGCGAGCCGGAGAAGCTCCGCCTCGGCGTAGCCCGTCATTTCGGAGAAGGCCGCATTCACCTTGAGCAGCCTGCCCTCCGGCGAAGTCAGCGACATGGCCACGGCGCTGCTGTCGAACGCGGCGCGGAAGCGCGCCTCGCTATGCCGCAGCGCCTCGTCGGCCAGCTTGCGCTCGGTGATGTCCTCGCTGAAGATGACGATGCCGGCCACCTGGCCGCCGGCGTCGTGCCACGGCCGCACCTCCCAGCGCAGCCACTGCTCGGAGCCGTTGGCCCGCACGAAGCGGTCCTCCTCGGCGCGCATGACTTCGCCGGCGAGACTGCGGCGGTGTACCTCGCGCCAGGCGTCCGTGATCTCCGGGAAAAGCTCGTAATGCGAGCGGCCGGCGATGTCGCGGCCGGTCAGCCCGAAGTCATCGAGCCACCGCTGGCTCACGGCCAGATAGCGCATCTGCGTGTCGAACATCGCCAGCGACGCCGGCGCGTGTTCGACAAAGAGCCGCAGTTGTTCCTCCCGCTCGCGCAGCGCCAGTTCGGCCAGCTTGCGCTCGGTGATGTCGCGCGAGGTGCGGATCTTCTTCTCGACGCGGCCGTCGGGGCCGGGGATGGGCCGCACGATGCTTTCCAGCCAGATCCAGTGGCCGTCCTTGCAGCGCATCCGGTATTCATGCCGCGTGGTCTGGCCCCGCGCCTGCGCCTCGAGCACCCGCTCCGCCTCGGCCCAGTCGTCCGGATGCGTCCGCGTGTGCCAGTCGTTGGCCTCCATCTCCTCGTTCGTCCAGCCGGTGACTTTCTTGAACGACGGGCTGCGATAAAGCACGCGGCTGCTGTCGGCGTTGATGAGCGAGATCAGGTCTTCCGAATAATCCGACAGCAGCCGGTAGCGCTCCTCGCTATCGCGCAAGGCCGCCTCGTTCCGCTTGCGCTCGGTGATGTCGCGCGAGACGAGCAGCAGACTTGTCACGCGGCCGTCGGCGTCCTTGATCGGCGTGCAGCGGCCTTCCAGCCAGATCCACGTTCCATCCTTGCAGCGGTTGCGATATTCGATGGTCGTGCTCTGGCCGGCGATATTGAGGGCATAGGCCTTGTCCACCGCCGCCAGGTCGTCGGGGTGAACGATATTGGGGCCGGTCCCCGCCGTGATCTCCTCGGCGGTCACCCCGAGCCGGCGCTGGATGGATGGGCTGATATAGAGCGCGCGCCGCGCGACCGGATCGCTCAGCTCGACGAAGTCCTCCGTATTCTCCGCCAGCAGCCGGTAGCGCTCCTCGCTCTGGTGCAACGCATCCTCGCCGGCCTTGCGCGCGGTGATGTCCTCGAAGACCGTATAGACCTCGCCCGGGCGCGTCTCGCCCGGGCGCATCACCGGCACCGCGTCAATATTGATCCAGCGGTAGGCGCCGAGCTTCGGGTTGAACACGCCCATGACCACGCCGCGAATGGTCTCGCCCGTGCGCAGCGACACCATGGCCGGGTGCTCCGTGCCGGGGAACAGCGTGCCGTCCTCGCGGATCGTGTCGTGCTCCTCCTTCACCGAACTGCTGCCCACAAACTGCTCGCGCGTCTTGCCGAGGATGCGCTCGGCGGCCGGGTTCATCGCGACGATCTGGCCGTCGGCACCCTGATGCACCACGCCCTGCAACATCGTCTCGCCCAGCAGCCGGTAGCGCTCCTCGCTTTTGCGCAGCGCGGCGGCGGCCGCCTCGGTCTGCTGGCGCGCGGCCACGGCGTCTTCCATCATATGCAGCGCCGCCTTGCGCGACTCGCGGAGCTGTACCTTTTGTTTCCCAAGTTCCGCGATCAAACTCTGGTCATGCTCGACACGGCTGAGATCGGTGCAGACCAGGCAGATCAACGGGCCTTCGGGCCGGTCGAGCTGGCTGCTCCATACATGCATCGGCACTTCTTCGCCAGACGATGAGACAAATGCAATGCGCGCATCGGCCATCGAGCTTGCGCTGCTCCGGAGCAATTGGCGGAATGCCTGCACGTCGGACGGCGCGACGAAATCGGCGAGGTTGTGGCCGAGGAGTGCACCCTTGAACCGGCCGAGCGAGACGCCCATGCGTCCATTGCTGAACACCACCGAGCCGTCAGGCGTTACCGCCAGCCCGGCTTCGTTCATCGTTTCGATCATTAGCCGCGGCAGACTGTCCGCTTCCGACAACGCGAAGACCCGGTCGCCCTTGCTGCCGCTGACGATGACGGCGTCCACCTCGCCCTCGCGGATGGCCCGCAGCGTTTCCTCGGCCTCCTCGAGCCGCGCGCGAAGACCGGCGTTTTCCGCCTGCAACTGTTCCACATTGGTTTCGTCAGTTGTCATGGGTGCAGGCGGTGCGATGGATTTCCAGTCGTTGGAAAAGTCCGTGCGCGGGTTTTCCAGTCATTGGAAGTTCCGAAGGCGAGGCGCGACCGGCGCGCCGCTATGTGGCCGTCATGGCGCATGGGTCATTCGTCTTTTTCGCGGAGGTCCAGCCCGACGAGCAGCTTCTTCTCGTTGGCCATGTCGCCGATGAGGCGGCGCAACGGCAGCGGGAGTTCCTTGATCAGCGTCGGCGCGGCGATGATCTGTTCGCCTTTGGCCAGCGTCGGGTTGTCGTAAAGGTTGACGACTTCCAGCTCGTAACGGCCTTGCAGATGTTCCTCGCAGGTCTTCTTGACCGATGCGATGGCGGAGACGGAACGCGGCGTGAGGCCGGCGATGTAGAGGCGCAGCACGTAGCGCGCGTTCTCGCGTTCCGCCAGCGCGCGCTCGATGCCGGCCTTGGGGTCTTCGTTCTTTGATGTGCTCATTTCGTTTCCTCAGGTTCGCGGACGCAAATCCAGTCCAACCAAAACGCGTTCTGTGTTGGAAAGATCGCCGATGATTTTGCGGACCGGCTCCGGCAGTTTGCGCACCAGCGTGGGCAGCGCGATGATCTGGTCGCCGCGCGCCAGCTTCGGGTCGCGCAGCAGGTCAACCACCTCGATGTGGTATTGCCCCGCGAGGTGCTGCTCGCAAATCTTCTTCAGATTGTCGAACGCGCGGACGGACTTCTCGGTCTGGCCGGCGACATACAGTCGGAGGTCCCAGCGCGCGGCTTCCGGCGATTTCGTTTTGGCTGCCGGGCTCATGGCCTTTCTCCCTTCGCGTCCATCACCGCGATGCCCTTGTCGCTGAGCATGAACCTGCGCACCTGGCTGGAATGCGCCATGCCGCGGCTCTTGAGAATGTAGAGCAGCCGCTCGCGGTCGCCAGCGTGCTCCTGATTGCGCAACAAGATCCAGGTGTCCATCAGCGAGGAGATGCCCACGTCCGTGCGCTCGTCCGCCGTGCCGCCGCCGGTGAGGCTGGTGAAGATCGCCGTGACACCCTGCATCTTCAGATAGTCAATCACCCGCGTGAGCATCGCGGTGATCGCCGCGTTGTCGCCGATGCACGTGAGGTTGGTCACCGGGTCTATGACAACGGCAGCCGGGCGATACTTCTCGACGAGTTTGTGAATCGAGACGAGATGCTGTTCCAGACCGAAAAGCGACGTGCGCACGTTGTGGAATTGCAGGAGCTGCTTGTCCACCCACGGGCTGAGCTTGAATCCAATCGAGGCCATGTTGCGGATGATCTGCGTCTGCGATTCTTCGAAGGACATGTAGAGACACCGTTCGTCGCGCCGGCAGGCGGCGTCCACGAACGCGGCGGCGAGGCTGCTCTTGCCCGTGCCCGCCGTGCCGCTGACCAGCACGCTGCTGCCCTTGAAGTAGCCTTTGCCGCCCATCATCGCGTCGAGTTGCGTCACGCCCGTCGAGATGCGTTCCTTCGTCACGCCATAGTCCAGCCCCAGCGAACTGATCGGCAGCACGCTCAAGCCTCCCTCGTCAATCATCGTCGGATATTCATTCGTCCCATGCGCACTGCCGCGATATTTGATGATGCGCAGCCGCCGCGTGCCCACCTGGTTGATGACGCGATGATCGAGAAAGATCACGCAGTCGCTGATGTATTCCTCCAGCCCGTGCCGCGAGAGCGTGCCGTCGCCCTGCTCTCCGGTGATGACGACGGTGACGCCCTTGTCCTTGAGCCAGCGGAAAAGCCGCCGCAATTCGGCGCGCAAAACCGCCTCGTTAGGCAGGCCGGAGAACAGCGCTTCCAGGCTGTCCAGCGCGACGCGCTTCGCGCCGATTTCGTCAATCGCATTGCCGAGCCGCACGAACAAACCTTCCAGATCATACTCGCCCGTCTCCTCAATCTCGCTGCGCTCGATGTGAACGTGGTCCAGCGCGATCTTCTTCTTGCGCACCAGCCCCGCCAGGTCGAAGCCCAGCGACGCGACGTTGTCGGCCAGTTCCTTTTCGGTCTCCTCGAACGCCATGAAGACGCCCGGCTCGTTGAACTCGCGCGCGCCGCGCACGATGAATTCCATCGCCAGCAGCGTCTTTCCACAGCCGGCGGAGCCGCAGATGAGCGTGGGCCTGCCGCGCGGCAGACCGCCATGGGTGATTTCGTCCAGCCCGCGGATGCCGGTGGGGCATTTCGCGAGTTCCGGGTTCTTCTTCGTTTCTTTTTTCATACGCATCCTCCTGGATTGGTCATTGGTCCGTGGTCATTGGCGGCCTCAGACGGCATGATCCATGACCGACAACCCTCCTTGTGTCATCAGAGATTCTTTGTTGTAAAACGACTTTTTCGCTTGCCACGCGGGCGCGCATTTGTCCACCTTTCGCGCGTCCGCACATGAACCAAAACAACAACGCAAATGAAACAAAATAACAACCAAGCCTCGCCCGCCAAGACCAAGCACATCGCCGTGTACGGAGTGGACTCGTACGGCGATGAGAACGCCGTGTACGGCTCCGAGGCGGATCAAGCACAGGAGAACAAAGCCGTGAGCAGTGATAATCGTATTTCGGTCGTGGTCGATCCGGCCGTGAAAGCGCAATTCATTCAAAAGATCAGGGACGCGTGGGCGCTCCTGCCTTTCCTGATCAATGTGCCGCCGGATGAGAAGGCGCACATGTCCGTCATCAGCACGAAGCGGGCGGGCATGGACGAGGTGTTCATCACCGCGATGACCCAGCACCCGGAACTCGTTCCGGCCTTCGTGGTCATGGCCGAAGTGATGAAAGATTTGAACTTCCGCCATGCCATGGAAGAAATGATGCAGCCGGTGCTGGAACTGGCCAGGGCCATGGACGACACGACCGCGGTGTCCAGCCACGAATCGTTCATCGCCTATTCGGACACCTATGCGAACACCAAGACCGCCTCGCAGCGCAACGTGCCGGGCGTGGATGTGATCCTCAAGGCGATGGCCGTGTTCTTCAAAACCGCCAACACCTCGACGGCCAAACCGAAGCCCGCCGCGGAACCAGCGCCCTGACTCGCAGCGCGCCGGACTACGAGCCAACTTATTGCGGCCTGCATCGTTGCGGACGAGGCGCGCCTCCTGAAACACGGGGCGCGCCTCATGTTTTATGAGGCCGGCCTCCTGAATTGCCACGCGCGCATCGCCTTTCATGACGCTCGCCTCCCCATGAGGAGGCGGGCCTCGCAAACCGCCAGGCGCGCCTGATGAAACACGATGCCCGCCTCCTGCTGCACGATGCGCGCCCCGCTCATAGGACGCGCGCCTCCCCCAAGACGTGGCGCGCCCGGCGATGCCGGATGCGCTGGAAGCGGGCCACCCCAACGGGGTGGGAAGCCTCCAGCCCGGGGTTGCCCGTCGTCGGGCTACCCTGGGAAACAGGCGGGAAAGAAACGTTTTCAACCCTGAAAGGGTTGCAGCCCGCGCGCCGTCCGGCTTCAACCCCGTGGGGGTTGAAGGGGCGTATGGCGCGGGTTCCCGGGGTAGGCTCGAAGACTCGCCAACCCCGGGCTGAAGGCCGGCCACCCCGTTGGGGTGGACTTCCAATGATTGGAAAAGAGCGGCCGGCAAACTTCCAATGATTGGAGGTTGCCGCGCTGCGTGCTCCGGCCTCCGTCCTCCGTCCTCTGTCCTCTCTTTTCACTTGGGCGCCCCGATGGCCGCTTCGGGCTCGTCATCGAAGTCCGTTTTGTACAGCCGGGGCAGTCCGGTGGCGATGCGCAGGGCGTTGACTTCTTTCTTCAGTTCGATGAGGCGCAGTTCGCGGCCGACGGCGGCGCGGTTGAAGCGGGTGAGTTCGTCGTTGAGTTCGCGCAGTTCGTCCACATGCATGCGGATGGCTTCCTCGGCGACCTTGCGCTTGGTGATGTCTTGCGAGAGGATCGCGATATCCTGGCCCGTCCGAACGGAGACCACCCGAAACCAGATGGGCCTCGGTATGTCCCCGCCTTCGTACTTCTGCTCCATGATGCAGGGTTCGCCGGTGTCGGCCACACGCGCATGGGCCTCATGAAAAGGGCTCTGGCTGTGAGCGGGCAGGAATTCCGAGATACGCCTGCCCACCACCGCCGCCGGGTCGGTGCCGTTCATGCGGGCAATCGCGGCGTTCTCATAGACGAACGTGAAGTCGACGATGCGGCCCCCGCTGTCGCGGACAGGCCGCAGGATGGAGAACCCATCCGGCGAAAGCTCCTGCGCGATGCGGAAGCGCTCTTCGCTTTCGCGCAGCTTCTCCCCGGCGGCCTTGCGCGCGGTGATGTCCTGTACAATGCCGGCCATGCGGGAGTGCGCGCCGGCCTCGCCCGGGCGATGGCGGCCGGCGGCCCAGATCCAGCGGACCTGTCCGTCGGGGCGGCGGATGCGGCATTCGAAATTCCAGTCGCCGCCGGTTTCGATCGCGGCGCGGAATTTGGCATCCACGGCGGCGCGGTCTTCTTCGATGACGTGGTCGAGGAACATTTCGTAGGTCCATTGCGGCAGCAGTTGGGCGTGGCCAAAAATGCGGTCGTGCTGCAGCGCGCGGGAGGCGGTGTGGTCCACCAGGTCCATGTCCCAGGCGCCGATGGCGCAGGTTTCGAGCGCGAAGCGCAGCCGGTCCTCGCTGGTGCGCAACGCGGCCTCGGCCTGGCGGAGTTTTGTCGAGTCGAAGTAATAGCAGATGACGCCGTGGCCGCCGCCGGGCAGCGTCATGCGGTGCAGTTCCCATTCGTAGGACTCGACGATTTCAGCGTCGTTGCGCGGGTTGATGAATTGCGGGGAGTAGTACGGCTCGCCGGTGTCGAGGGTGTGGCGGAAGCGGCCGATGATTTCCGCGGCGACGTTCTCGGGCCAGAGGGTGCGCATGGCCTCGGAAAAATCCCGCCCGATCAGGGGCCGCACGTTTCGGAACGCGCCATTCTGCGAGGCGGTGTTCATCTGCGCGATGCGGAAGGCGGAATCAATGACATAGATGCCAAACGGGGCGCGTTCGATCAGTTCGGCAAACGTCTTCTGGCTCTGCTGGACGGCTTCCTGGGCGCGCTTGCGCTTGGTGATGTCGGTGTAGATCCAGAGGCGGCCGCAGGACTGGCCCTGCACGCTCAGCGGGATGTAATCGCGCAGGGCGGTGCGCCCGCCGCTCATGGTGAATTCTTCGAGCCTGACCGGTTCGCCGTGCCCAAGGATTTCCTTGATGCGCGCGGCGGCTTCGTCGGGTTTGCCGAAGGCGGGCTTGATCATCGCGAGCAGTTCGGCGGAGGACAGCCCGAACAGGTTGGCGGGCGCTTCCCTGAGGCCGAAGGCGTCGCAGAAGGCCTGGTTGATGAATTCGACGCGGCCGTCGTCGGTCATGAGCAGGACGCCGGAGTACATGCTGGAGAGCATGAGATAAAAGCGTTGCAGGGTGTCTTGCAGGATGGTCTCGGCCTGCTTGCGCGCGGTGATGTTGCTGGCCCAGAGCAGTACCTGGCTCACATGGCCGTCGGCATTGCGGATGGGCTTGAGATGCTGCGCCACCCAGATCCATTCGCCGTTCTTGCAGCGGATGCGGTGTTCGAGCGCCTGCTGCTCGCCTTCCACGGCCGCCGCCTTCGCGCGCTCGAGGGCGGGGATGTCATCCGGGTGTACGCGGCTGCGCCAGTCGGAAGCCTCCAGGTCGTCGGGCGTCCAGCCGGTGATGCGGTGGTACGAGGGGCTGACGTAGAGGTGAAAGCCCCCGGCGTCCTCCAGCGAAATGAAATCGTCGGAGTTGTCCGCCAGCATCCGGTAGCGCGCCTCGCTTTTGCGCAGGGCGTTTCGGGCCTGCTCGCTTTGCTTGCGCGCGGCGACGGCGTCGTCCATGAGGTTCATGGCCGCGCGGCGCGATTCCTCCAGCGCGTCCTGGCTCTGCTTCAGCTCGGTGACGTCGGTGAAGGCCACGCGGAGGAAGGAAACTTTGCCGCTGGCGTCCGGCGCGCCGGCGGTGGCGCCCATCCGGCACATGTCGAGCCGGGCGTGAAAGCCGCTGCCGTCGGCGCGGCACATCGTCGCATCGCATACGCTTTTTTCCGCGTGCTGGAAGGCCGCGGTCAACTGGCGGTCCCAGCGCTCCAGATTCGCGGGGGCGATGAAATCGCGGAAGCGGCGCGCGAGGAGCTGCTGGCGGGGAACGCCCAGCAAGACCGCGCCGGTGAGGTTGGCCTCGACGATGAGGCCGGCGCGGTTGATGGTCAGATAGCCGACGGGGGCGAAATCGTAGAGGTCAACGTATTTGTCGCGGGACTCCTCCAGCGCGAGGTGGGCGCGCTTGAGTTCCTCGTTCTGCATCTCCAGCTCGATCTGGTGAACCCGCAGCTCGTGGACGATGACCGCGGACGATTCGGTCGGAGCCGCCGCCGGCGGCGAGTCTTTCATGCGCTGCTCGGCTTCCGCGCGCATGGCAGATGCGGGCGTCGGCGCGGCGGGTTTCTCTTCGCGCTTGCTCATGGTTTCTTCGCTTCTTCAGGTTTCGAGGTCGCGTCGTTCATGGCCAGAAGAATCAATTGCGCCCCGCCTGCCTTGCCGGCTATGCGGCGGGCGTTGAGCAGCATCCTGCGCCGGCCGAGGCGCGGGAAGTTGTGCTCGACGACGAAGTCCTCAAAGAAGGCGTTCTTCGGCAGAACCGTTTCGAGCAGCTCGCGCAGGCGGGGAATGTCCCACTGGCGGTTGCCCAGTTCGTAGAAGCTGTGGCCGATGGTTTCGCGCTCCGCCACGTCGAAGGTCTCGAAGAACGACCGGCTGGCGGAGACGACCTTCAGGCCGGCATCGAGAATCACGAGCGGCTCGCGCACCGTGTCCACGATGCTCTCGGCGAAATCGCGCGCGTTGGCGGCGGATCTCAGCTTGCTGATGTCAACGAAGGTCAGCACGACGCCGTCAATGACGTGCTCCAGGGTTTGATAGGGCATGATGCGCGCGATGTACCACTGGCCGCCGGACGCGTGGACTTCCTTCTCGCGGGCCGCGAGCGTATCGAGCACGGCGCGGGCATCGGCCACGAGGTCCTCGCTTTCGAGATTGGACTTGATGTCGGCAAGCGGGCGGCCGACGTCGCCGGGGAGCAGGCGGAAGACATTCGTGGCATCGCGGGTGAACCGTTTGATGACGAGGTGCTGGTCGAGGAAGATCGTCGCGACATTCGTGTTGTCGAGCAGGTTCTTCATGTCGTTCTGCATCCCGGCCAGTTGCTCGATCTTGGTCTGGAGTTCCGTGTTCACCGTCACGAGTTCCTCGTTGACCGACTGCAGTTCTTCCTTCGAGGTCTCGTGCTCTTCGTTGGTGGACTGGAGTTCCTCGTTGGTGGATTGCATTTCCTCATTCGTGGATTTCAATTCCTCGTTGGAAGCCTGCAACTCCTCGATGGTGGCCTGAAGATTCTCCTTCGTATAGACGAGCTCCTGTTCAAGCTCGGTGACGCGCTGCGATTGCGCCCGGCCGGTTTCTTCGTGCCGTTGCGCCGCTGATTTTCCGCGGGCCGGCGGCTTCTCATCCTGGAAGGATACGAGCAGCAATCCGTGCGCGGTCTCGGGGGCCGCGAACGGCGTGACGGTGAGCGTGATGGCATGAATGCCGCCGTTGGTCTTGACGGGAAGATCGTTGGCGACCACGGATTTTTTTTGCGCCGCCGCGATGTGGAGGGCCGTTCGCAATTCCATTTGCAGTCCCTCGCGCGCCATCTCGATGACGTTGAGGCTGGCCTGGCCGGGCGCGGGCCGCAGATATTTGCCGGTGTCGCCGTGGACGAACAGGATGTTGCCCTTTTCATCCGTCACGACGGAGGGCGGCGCGTAGGCCTGCAGCAACGCCCGCCGCGTCAGCTCCGCGAAATTCGTCTCGTGCGCCTTGAGCGCCGCCGCATCCTGCCGCTTGCCGGCCGCCGCTCCGACGAGGCCCGGCGATTCGGCCATCATCAGCCGCGCGGACATGACGGAAGGTTTGGCCTGGTAGAATTTCCACTTCTTGTTGATCGGCGTGAACAGATCGGGATGGCTGCCGATGCTCTCCGACGGACTGAGGAAGAGAACGCCGCCGGGTTTCAGTGCGTAATGGAACGCCGCGATGAGCCGCTCCTGAAGTTCCGGTTCCAGATAGATGAGCAGGTTGCGGCAGCAGAGCAGATCGAGCCGCGTGAAGGGCGGGTCCTTGACCGCGTTCTGCGTGGCGAACACGACCATCTCGCGGATTTCCTTCTTCACGCGATAGCCGGTTTCTTCGCGGATGAAAAACCGCCGCAGCCGCTCCGGGCTGACGTCCTGCGCGATGTTGGGCGTGTAGCCGCCGGCGCGGGCGCTTTCGATGGCATCGGGATCGAGGTCGGTGCTGTAGATCTGGACCTTGAACTCCTGCTTGATCTCGTCCATGTGCTCGCGGAACAGGATGGCCACCGAGTAGGCCTCCTCGCCGGAGGCGCAGCCGGGCACCCAGACACGAAAGACATGGTTCTCGGGCTTGTTCTTGAAGATGGCCGGAAGAACTTCTTTCTGCAGCAGTGCAAACGCCTCCGGGTCGCGGAAGAAATTCGTGACGTTGATGAGCAGTTCCTTGAACAGCGAATGAACTTCCTGCGGATGCTCCTGAAGAAATCGCGCGTAGACATCCACCGCCTCGATGCCGTGGATGGTCATGCGCCGTTCGATGCGGCGGCCGATGGTGCTTTGCTTGTAGCCGGAGAAATCGTGGCCGGTCCGCGAGCGCAGCAGCCGGAAAATCTTGTTCATGTTGCCCGCGGCCGTGATGTCGGAGGCGGGGACGGGCCGCGCCTTTTTGCCGAAGAGCGTGCGGACATAGGCGGTCAACTGCGCCGGGATTTTGTCCGCGGGCAGCACATAGGTGGCCAGCCCGCTCTGCACGGCGCTGGCGGGCATGCCGTCGTATTTCGCCGTGGCCGGCTCCTGCACGAAGCAGACGCCGCCGGCCCCGTGAATGGCGCGAAGCCCGAGCGTGCCGTCGGTGCCAGTGCCGGAGAGGATCACGCCGATGGCCCGTTCGCCCTGGTCCTCGGCCAGCGAGCGCAGAAAGAAATCTATCGGCATCCGCAGCCCGCGGCCGGCTTCCGGCACGCTGAGCTGCAGCGCGCCGTGAAACAGCGCCATGTCGCGGTTGGGCGGGATCACATAGACGTGATTCGCAGCCACGTTCATCTGGTCATGGGCCTCGACCACGGGCATGGTCGCGCTGCGCTGCAAAATCTCCGTCAGCATGCTCGCGTGGTCCGGGTCCAGGTGCGGCACCAGCACGAACGCCATGCCGCAATCCTTCGGCACGCCGCGGAAGAATTGCTCGAACGCCTCCAGCCCGCCGGCCGACGCGCCCAGCCCGACGATGGGAAAATCATGCGCGCCTTCATCGCCCTTGTTCGCTTCGCTCGTGACCGCCGCTTCTGATTTCTTCATCGTTGGCCTCTCATCGGGCACCCGCTCTCATTCATATTCGTTCCCGAACTTTTCCAATGATTGGAAAGACGCGCAGGGCAAATTTCCAATCATTGGAAAGCCGCGCATGGCGTGCCGGAAATCTCATTTCGCCATCTCCGTCTGCGACTCCCGCTCGAACTCCAAAGCATAGCGGACCGGCTGCCCGGCCTGGCGGCATGCGTCGTTGACTTCTTTTTTCAACTCGATCATGCGCAGCTCGCGACCGACGGCGACGCGGTTGAAGCGTGCCAGATCGGCGTTCGCCCTTTCCAGCTCCTGCATCCGCCGCCGCAGTTCTTCCTCGGCCCGCTTGCGCGCGGTGATGTCGATCGCGGAACTGATGATAACGCGCTCGCCGTTGATGACAATCGTCTGCGCGGAAAAAAGCGCGACCCACTCTTCGCCGTCCTTGTTCAGGCACGTGCATTCCTGATCGCGGACGGTGCCGTCGCGCTGCAACTTGCGCATGATCGCCGCGCGGTCTTCGAGATTTTTCCAGCGCCCGTGCTCCGCCGCGGTCTTGCCGATGACCTCGTCGCGCCGTGCGCCGACGAGTTCCAGCCAGCGCTCGTTCACGTCCAGAATGCGCCCGTCCTCGATCCGCGAGATCGTCATCGCGGCGGCGTTTCCGTGGAACGCCTTCAGGAATTTATCGGATGCCACGCGCAATTCTTCCTCGGCCCGCTTGCGCGCGGTTATGTCGCGGATCGCGGTGTGGCGTCTTTTGCTTCCCGGAAAAATGGGCCGGCCGTGCGCCTCGACGACAATGCGCGAGCCGTCCTTTCGCAGCGCGGTGTGCTCGATCACCGATTCCAGGCCCGGACGGATATTCGCGGCCACCTTTGCGAGGTCTTCGGGCGCGATCATCCGGGCAATATCCATGCCCTTCATTTCTTCCATGGAGTAGCCGAGCATCCGGGCGAACTGTTCGTTGCAGTCCAAAATCCGGCCCGATTCGCTTTCGACGATTCCTTCGAAGGTCGCTTCGGCAAATGTCGCCAGCCGCTCGCGGATTTCGCGCGTGCTGACATCGCGGTCATAGGCTGCGGCCTTGTCGCGGTTGCGGCGGTAAAGTTCGACGATCGTGTTGAAGAACAGACTAACGCCGGAGTAGATCAGCATTCCCAACCGGTCCGCGGGCGATTCAACGTAGAATTGTCCGGCGGGCGGAAGAATCCAATAGGCGACGACCAGATCGGTCAGGAGCAGGGCCAGCATCGCCGGGCCGAAGCCGCTGAAAAGCGCCACGATCAGACCCGTGGCCGCAAACATGAGATAGGGCGGGATGCCGGGACCGACGCGCGTCGTGATCAACTGTCGCAACCCAAACGCGAGCGCCACGGCGACGACGGCGGAACCATAGCGCAGGACAAACCGAAGATGCTGCCGGTTCTGGAAGGAAGGCAGCAGTTCTTTCCTCCGCCATGCTTCCTCAAACGCCGCCAGCGAAATTTTCCATGTCCCGGCTTCTCGCGCCGCGGCGGCGGCCGCGATGAAGAGGTACGCGCCGCCGAGATATTGCGTGATCCGCCCGGTCCAGCCGAGCAAGCCACCGTGGACCGATTGCAGCATGACGCCCGCGAGGCCCGCCGCCAGCAACGTCAGCCCCATTCCGTACCAGCGCAAGAACGCCGACGGCCGCCGCCAGTTGATCTCCAGCATCAGCGACGACGCCAGCGCAAACATCCCGATGGCCGAGCCGAGGACGATCTGCCGGACGATCGTTCCGCCCTGTCCCTCGACGAAAAAGACTGGCGTGTGTCCCGTCGTCGCGGCCCAGACGGCGAACGCGACAATCGCCGCCACGACCGAATAGCCCGCCGCCAGCCACCGGCCCGGCTGCCGCAGCCGACCGCGCCAGAAAAATCCGCAGAGGTGGCAGAGCGCCGCGCCCAGCGCGCCGAGATTATGCACGGTGATCGTCTGATTGCCCGTCGCGGTGATCAGCGCCGCGGCGCACATGCTGGCCAGGCCCCACAGCAGCGTGCCGCAGCCGAACATCAGCAGGCCCGGCTGCCGGTTGATCAGAAAACTACGCGCCGCAAGAAAGCTGATGCTCAGCGAAACCAGCCACGTGAAAACCACGTTCAGCGCCAGCAGCAGGCCGGGCGATTCGTAGGAAGTCTGCGGGTTCGCGATCCACAGCGCGGCCATCGCCGCGGCAAGAACGGCCACCGGCACCCACGCCAGCCGGCCTGCCCACTGATGGAAAATATTCATGATGCTTGCCACTCCCCGATCACCACGCCCCTGCTCGCCACCATCCGCCCCCGCGGTCGCGCCGCACGCCGGCAGTTTCCAATGGTTGGAAAAACCGGGCCGCGCGTTTTCCAATGATTGGAAAATGCGCTCCGGCGCAGGAGGAGCTTTTGCGCCGCGCCTTCCTGCCCGCTGATCTGAAAGCCAAAACGTGAATCGTCCATGCAGCATCCACCCCGCGAAATATGCCCCGCCCGCGTCATGCGGTCACCGCGCCTGTCCGCCAGAAAACACCGCGCCCCCTCACCCTGATCCGGCCGGAAATTCAATTCCTCGTTGAGGCCGGCACTATGCACCGCGACGCGCGGCTGCGCAAGCCGGCGGGACGGCTGAGACCAGGGATTTATTTCATTCAAAATCAGTTCAACAAGACGGGCGCTGACGTTGCCGGCATCGCGTCTGCCTCCGGTTTTTGTGCTCTGCTGTCCAGCAGCGTCATGACCTCTTCGGAAAGCTTGCGCAGTGAACTGGCGTCGGCGATGGAGGCCACGGCGGCGGTTTCCGCAAGCTGCGGCAATTGCTTGCGCACGGCTTCATCGGCGATCTGGGCGAGCGCCGTTCTCAACGAATGCTCGCTGTTCTCCGCGTGCCTGGCGAAGGCGCCGAGCGACAGATCGAGGAACGTGTATGCCAGGTCCGTCCAGACGAAGGGCGGCGGGTTCATGTCCAGCTTTGATGACTCATTCATTTTTCTGTTCCCGGAATCCGGTTCAGGCGTCGCGCCGCGCGTCCCGGCGCGGCGCAATCGCGGTCACGCGGCGGCCATGATCTCCTCCACGTTCGCGCGACAGGCCTGCAGGATTCTGTCCAGCAGCGAGACGATTTCGATGGAATGCCCGTGGAGGCTGGAGTTGTCGGTCAGCGAGGCCGTCGCGGCCAGGAAGGCCAGCCCCGGCAGCCGGGCGCAACGCGCTTCCACGCTCACCAGGCGCAGCTCCCGGCTCAGTTCTTCTTCGCTTCCCGCGATATTCTGCTCGTACGCGCTGATCGCCTCAGCGAGCGAACTGCGCGGCACGTCCGTCCAAAGAAATGACGGCTTCTCTTTTCCAATTCGCATCAAAGTTCTTTTCATTTTTTGCCCGCCGAAAAATCCGATTATTCCATCCACCGGAGACGATGGAATCTGCTGGGTAAAGAGATAACGGATGCGGCCCCGCCGGCAATGGCGGTGGACACACTACGGGCATGGCGGATTCCGCTATGCGTCAATGCGGCCGATGCGCGGTCAGGAGGCGATCAGCGCGGCGACGCGGTCAATCGTCAGTTCGTCGAGGCGATGCACGACGAGGTCGGCGTCGTCGAGCGTGTGCGCCGGGTGCGTGGTCTCGACGGCGATGACTTTGATTTTCGCGGCGCGCGCGGCTTCGATGCCGACGTGGGCGTCTTCGAATACGACGCAGCGCGACGGCGGCAGGCCGAGTTTTTGCGCGGCCTTCAGAAAAACATCCGGCTCCGGTTTGCCGCGGTTCACGTCCTCGGCCGAGACGATCTGCGAAAAAATTCCGCCGAGGCCCATGACTTCGATGGCGCAGGTGATGTTGGGCAGTTCGGTTGATGAGGCGATGATTCGCGGGATGTCCGCAGCGACGAGCCTGTCGAGCCATTCCTTCGCGCCGGGAATCGGCCGGATTCCCTTTTCGCGGAGGACTTCGCGGTAGAGTTCCTCCTTGCGTTTCGAGATGGCGCGGATCTCCGCGGGGTCGTGGCTCCAACCGAGCAGTTCGGGAATGATGACTTCGTTTTTCATTCCGAAGGCGCGGTGGAAAAAAGTGTCGTTGAGTTTGCGGCCCGATTCGGCGGAGTAGCGGTCCCAGCTTTCGCGGTGATAGGCGGCGGAATCGATGATCACGCCGTCCCAATCGAAGATCGCGCCCCAGGTTGTTTTCGTTTTCATGTTGAGTCCGGAAAAAGGCGCGATCTTGTAGCCCAGCGGCCATCGGCGGGGAAGGAAGAACCGGCTCGAAATTTGAAAATGGGGCCGGACGGCTTATCTTCCGCAGCATTCAATCGAAAGGGAGATCATGATTCAAAAAGACGCGACGTATGTCGTCATGGGCCTGCTGGACAGCGATTCCATCGCCTACGCCATCGGCAAGGCCATCGAGAAATGGGGCGGGAAAGTCATCTTCACCGTCCAGAACGAGCGCATGAAGAAGATTTTCTTCGACCGCGGCTCGAAAATGACCGATGCGGAAAAGGCCCGGCTCGACATCCGCTTCTGCGATGTGACCGTCGAGTGTGACGTCTGCAATTTCTTCAAAACCGTCGGCCCGATCGCCGGCGTCGTCCACTCCATTGCCTTTGCAAATCCGAAGACCTGCCTTGGCGAGGAATTCCACACCGACGCCATCGAGGACATCAAGCTGGGCTTCCACATCAGTTGCATTTCCCTCGCGACGGTCGCGCGCCACGCGTGGCCGCACATGAAGGACGGCGGCTCGATCGTCGCGCTGACCTTCGAATCGCGCGTCGCTTTTCCGTATTACAATTGGATGGGCGTGAACAAAGCCGCGCTTGAGGCGACCGTCCGCGCGCTGGCACGCCGCCACGGCAAGGACCTCATCCGCGTCAACGCGGTTTCCTCCGGCCCGGTTCTCACGAAGGCCGCAAAATCCATTCCGCACTTCGCATTTCTTTCGCGCCACTGGAAAAAAGTCAGCCCGCTGCCGTGGGATCCGACCGGCGAAAAAGAGCAGGTGGCCAACGCCGCCGCGTTCCTGCTCGGCCCGTATTCTCAAAAAATCACCGGCCAGGTCATCCACGTGGACGGCGGCGCCTCGATCGCCGGCGGCGAAATGATGCCGCACGAGCGGCCCCACGCCTACGTCGTCGAGGACGAGGAAGAACCCGTCGCCCCGCCGGCGAAGCCGGCCGCCTGACAGCTACCCGCCAATTCCAATGATTGGAAGTTTTGCCGACCGCAACTTCCAATCATTGGAAAACCGTTCGCCGAAATTTTCCAATCATTGGAAATCCCGCCTGCGGACTTTTCCAATCATTGGAAACTGCGCTGACGTCGGGCGGTCGGGAAATCCCCGATGATTTCCTGAAGGTTTGGCTTGGCACGCGGCTGCGGTTTCTGACACAAACTGCCGCCCTATGTCAGAAGAACAGGTAAAAGTTGATGCGATTGTCGTCGGCGGCGGCCCCGCCGGCGTCGCGACGGCGCTTGCCATGGCGCAGCAGAAGCTCGAGGTGATCCTCATCGAGCGGGGTGAATATTCCGGCGCGAAAAATATGGGCGGGCTGGTTTATGGCACCGTCCTGAACAAGCTCATCCCCGACGCGTTCAAGAAGGCGCCGATCGAGCGACCCGTTTCGCGGCGCGGCATCGCGTATCTCGGCGACGGAAAACACATCGGCATTGATTTTGGCTCGGAAGAGTGGACGAAACCGCCGTTCAACAACACCTACGTGGTCAACCGCTCGCAGTTCGACCGCTGGTTCGCGAAGGAAGCCGAGGCCGCGGGCGTGAGCCTGCTCGAAGGCATGGTCTGCGAGGATTTGATTTATGAGGGCGAGGGTGCCGCGAAAAAAGCTGTCGGCGTGAAGCTGCGTGGCGATGAGCAATTCCGTGCCGATGTCGTTGTGCTCGCGGAAGGCTCCAACGCGATCGTCACGAAGAAGGCGGTCGCCGAATTGGGCATCGCGAAAGGCGCGCATCCGCAGGAATACGCCATCGGTGTGAAGGAAATCATCGGTCTGCCGAAGGCGAAACTCGAAGACCGGTTTCATCTCGCGGCCGACGAGGGCGTCGCGATGGATTTTGTCGGCGTGCCGTTCAAGAATCTGGTCGGCGGCGGATTTATCTACACCGCAAAAGAAGCGATTCACGTCGGAGCCGTCGCGCGAATCCAGTCCATGGTTGATTCGAAACGCAGCCCGAATGAAATGCTCGACGCGTTCAAGAAACATCCCATTGTCCGCAGCTACATCCACGACGGCGAACTGCTCGAATACTCCGCGCACATGCTGCCGGAGGGTGGACTCGACGCCATCGGCGAACTCACCGCCAACGGCCTGATGATTGTCGGCGACGCCGCGGGGCTGCTGAACATGTCGCTCTACAAGGAAGGCACGAACCACGCGATGGAGTCTGGCATGTACGCCGCGCAGGCCGCCGCCGAGGCGAAGAAGTCCGGCAATTTTTCGAAGGCCGGCCTCGCCAGCTACGAAACGAAGCTGCGGCAGAGCGTCGTCTGGAAGGACCTCGCCAAGTACGCCAAGGTTCCCGAAGTTCTCAACAACACGCCCGCGCTGTTCTCGCTTTATCCCGACAAGTTCGCGCAGTTGATGGTCGATTATTTCACCGTGAACGAGCAGTCGAAGGCCGTGATTCAGAAACAGGCGCTGAAGAAATTCCTGGCCGGACTGCCCAAATTCCAGTTCGTCCGCGACATGCTTCGCGCGAAGAAAGTTTTCTGAAAATTCAGAATTGCGGGCTTTGGGCCTGATGCAAAACTGCAACAATGATGACGCTGATAAATATAGATAACTGGGCCGCCCGTTTTGCCCGGACCGTTTTTGGGACGGTGGGGAACGGTGTTTGACGTTGGATTTTTCCAGAGGGATGCCATGAGCGAATTGATGACATTGACATTGGCGGACAAACTTTACCGCACGAAATACGAACCGGACGAGTCGCACCCGCATATCAAGGTGAACGATGCGGCCTGCGAAAAGTGCAGCGACAAGCCCTGCCTCTTCTTCTGCCCGGCGGAAGTTTACAAGCGCGATGCGAACAACGCGCAGCACGTTGCCGTTTCGCACGAAAACTGCCTCGAATGCGGCACGTGCCGCTACGGCTGCCCGCACGCGGCGATTGACTGGCAGAATCCGAACGGCGCAATGGGCGTGAAGTATCGGTTCGGTTGAAGTCGTTAGTTTGCTGAAAAGATAAAATGCTATACGACGTTGAGCTGAAGCCGCGGGCAAGCAAGGATCTCGGCAAAATACCGGGTGCGATGGCGACGCGAATTGCAGACGCGCTGGAGAATCTTGCGAGTGGTTTGAAAGGAGATGTCAAACGGCTCACAAATTTCACGCCGGAATATCGGCTTCGCGTTGGTGACTACCGCGTATTGTTTGAGATAGAGGATAAGAAACGGATTGTCGTCTATCGTGTTCGCCATCGCCGTGAGGCATATAGATGAATGTGAAAGGAATCTGACATGGTGGCTCTGCATCCAAATATTTTGAAGCGCGACGGGAGGGAAGCCTTTGCCGTTCTTCCCTACGAGGAATTTGTTCGTGTTCGCGACATGCTGGAGGAATACGACGATTTGAAAGCTCTCCGATCAGCGAAATCCAGGGAGCGCAAATCGGTGGCCACGCCGCTTCGCGAAGTTCGCAAAAAGCTCAGAATTTGACCGGTTAAATCTTACGGAAGGAAGAAACAAATGCCCTACAATGTGATTGTGATCGCCCGCGAGGTCTGGGACACGCGCGATCTCGTCGGAAGCCCGCTGGATGATTCCAGCGCGGTGAAAAAAGCGTCGCTCGCGACGCGGTACGAACCCGAGGATCTCAACGCGCTTGAAATGGCGCTGCGAATCAAGGATGCCAATGGCGGAAAAGTCACCGCACTTTCCATCGGCGCGCCCGGTTCCGTTGATGCCCCGCGCGAGGCGCTCTACCGCGGCGCTGACGCAGCAATCCGAGTGGAGGTAAATCGCGACGAAGTTGACACGCAGGCCTCCGCGAAACTTCTGGCCGCGGCGATCAAGAAAATCGGCGCGTTCGATCTCGTGCTCGCCGGCGTGAACATTTCCGAAGGCGAAAATTCCGTACTCGGCTCGCACCTCGCAGCGTTGCTCGGCATCGAGCAGATTTCGCTTGTGGACGCGATTGACAAGATCGGCGACGGCGTTGTCGTCGGCAAACGCGCCATCGAGATGGGCTACGAATTCATCGAAGCCAAACTGCCCGCGCTGCTTTCCGTCGGCGTCGCTCTCGTTGCCGATGATCCGCGCACGCCGCGTAGCGCGAAGGCGATGTTGAAACTCAAACACAAGAAAACCGATATTCCCGCGTGGAAGCCCGCCGACCTCGGTTTCGCCGACGCCGCCTTGCTGCGGACAACGGTGATTTCCAATCATTGGAAAATTGAAGAGAAACAAATCCAATCATTGGAAGTTGATCCTGAAAGCGAATCCGCGCTCAAATCCATGCTCGATGCAGCAATGAAGGGAGGCTGAACATGGCCAGCATTTTTGTTTTTGCCGAAATCAACGAGGGCTCGATCAGTGACATCAGCCTTCAAGGCCTCGCAGCCGCGCGCAAAATCGCCGGCGCTGACCGCGTCGTCGCGTTTGCCGCCGGCAGCGGAATTTCAACCGTTGTTCAGAGCCTGTTCGGTTGCGGCGCTGACGAAGTGGTCGTCGTGGACGACGCGAAGTTGAACGAATATCTGACCTCGACCTATCGCGCCGCAGTCGGCGCGTTTCTCGCGCAGAATAAATTTTCGCTGCTTCTTTTCCCTGCTTCGACGTGCGGCAACGACCTTGCGCCGGCAATCGCCGCGGAACTCGATGCCGCCTGCGTCCTCGACGGCGCGGCGCTTAGTGTGGAAGGCGGCAAGACAATCGTCAGCCGCATCGAGTTTGATCGCAAAGTCCGCACGTGCTACGTGGCAACGGGTGATCGGCCGATGGTCGCAACGTTGAAAGACGGAATTGCCGAAGTCGGCGCGCCGGATGCTTCAAAACAGGGCGCGGTGAAGCTGTTTGCCGTTTCGTTGCCGGAACCGAAGACGAAGATTGTTCGTCGCGATGTCGCCAAGAAGAGCGTCAATCTGAAGGCCGCGAAAATCATCGTCGGCGCAGGTGCGGGAATTGGATCAAAAGACAATTTCGCGAAGATTCAGGAACTTGCGAATGTGCTCGGCGCGCAAATCGGCGCAACCCGCGCCATCGTGGACGCCGGCTGGCTGCCCGCCGATCATCAAATCGGGCAGACAGGAGTCACTGTCCGTCCCGAACTTTACATCGCCTGCGGCGTCAGCGGCGCGGTCCAGCACTGGGTCGGAATTTCCGATGCGCGCAAAATTATTTCGATCAACACCGACAAGAACGCGCCGCTGATGAAGCATGCGCATTATCGAGTCACCGGTGATTTGAATGTAGTTGTCCCGAAACTTGTGAAAGTGCTGAAAGGTTAAAACATGTCCTCCGAAAATTTCTATCTCGATTGCCCCGACCTGAAATTCCTCGTCGAAAAAGTCATCGACTGGGACGCGATTCTGAAAGTCAAAGACACGATTGGCTCGGGCGACTGCCCGTTCAGCACGGTCGAAGAAGCCACCTCGGCGTTCTTCGAAATGCTCACGGATCCCATTGGCACGCTGGCCGCGCAGCGCGTCGCGCCGCGCGCGACGGAAGTGGATGACATCGGCTGTCAGTTCAAGGACGGTCAGGTGATTTTTCCCGAGGCGCTGAAACGAAACCTGAAAGATCTCAGCGACGCGCAGGTCATGGGCATGACGATTCCGCGTCAATTTGGTGGACTCGGATTCCCCGAAACGATGTACATCGCGGCGATTGAAATCATGTCGCGCGCCGATGCTTCGCTGATGAACTTCTTCGGCTTGCAGGGTGGCATCGCCGAGTGCATCAACCAGTTTGCATCCGACGCGCTCAAGGCGAAGTATCTGCCGCCGATGGCAACGGGCGAGAAGACCGGCGCGATGGCATTGACCGAACCTGACGCGGGCAGCGATCTGGCGAACGTGCAGCTCAAGGCCGGCGGCTTTGAAGCGATGCACAATCCTGAAACCGATGAGTGGACTCTCAGCGGTGCGAAGCGATTCATCACGAACGGCTGCGGCGATGTGATTCTCGTTCTGGCGCGCAGCGAAGACCCGGAGAAGAAGGGTGGGGGACGTGGCCTCAGCTTTTTCCTCGTCGAAAAAAGCGATGCAGTGAAAGTGCGCCGCATCGAGCACAAGCTCGGCATTCACGGCTCGCCGACGTGCGAACTCTATTTCGACAACGCGAAGGGCTATCTCATCGGCAAGCGCGGCTTCGGCCTCGCGCGCTACACGAGCTGGCTCATGCTCGCCGCCCGCCTCGCCGTCTCCGCGCAGGCGCAGGGCATCAGCGAAGCCGCCTTGAAAGCTGCGATTCGCTACGCCGACGAACGCGAACAATTCGGCAAGAAGATCAAGACGTTCCCGCAGGTTTCCGCAATCCTGCTCGACATGGAAGTGTATTCGCAGGCCGCCCGCTCGTTGCTTTACGCGACTGCCGAAATCGTCGATCTCCATCAAGGCGCCGAGGCGCGCGGCATCCGCGACATGGAGAAGAAATACAGCAAGCTGGCCGACCTGCTCACGCCGATCGTCAAATACTACACGACCGAAATGGCGAACAAGCTGGCCTACGACGCGATCCAAATTCACGGCGGCAACGGCTTCATGCGCGAATATCCCGTCGAGCGCCTCTACCGCGATGCGCGCATCACGAACATCTACGAAGGCACATCGCAGATCCAGCTCATCTGGGCGATCAGCCGGCTCGTCCGCGGCGACATGAACGAACTGCTCGCCGGCCTCGCCGCGCACGAATTCGCCGATCCAGAACTCAACGTTTTGGCCCAAAAAGTCAAACAGGCGCAGGCGATGCTCGGCGAAGCCATCGCGTTCCTCCAGACCAAGGACAACGGGTATCGCGAATGGGTCGCCAAGAGCGTCACCGACATGGCGATTGACGTTTACGTTTCCTTCCTGCTTCTCCAGCAGGCCGAGAAATGGGACGCCAAGCGCAAGATCGCGCGCAAATTCGTCCACGACGCGCTGCCGCGTTGCGCGATGAACCGCGATTACGCGCTGACCGCCGAGCCGCAGATCGCCGTCTGATGCGGCAACGAAACTTCCAATCATTGGAGAATATCGCCGCCGAAATTTCCAATGATTGGAAACTGCGCATCGGTGCGCGGGGATTTGCGCTTGCGCAGCCCGCGCGATTGACATTCCCGCGCCGATTGCTAGTTTCTCGCGCCTGATTTCCAGCGGCGGGGTAGCTCAGTGGTAGAGCAGGGGACTCATAAGCCCTTGGTCGCGAGTTCAACTCTCGCC
>CAIVKH010000314.1 GCA_903906425.1 uncultured bacterium | reverse complement strand
CGCGCACGAGGTCCGCGAGGAAACCATCCACGATCGTCATCGGTTCGCCGAGCGCGCGACGCAGCGGGGCGAATGACGGTGCGCTCATCGCAAGTTTTTCAGCGTAGCGCGAAATCCCGAAGCGCGGATCAATTCCTTCGCGAATCGCGGCGGCGATGTCCGCAAGGAAAAGCGTCGCGAGGAATTTGGCCTGATCCTGTGTGCCCAGAGCGCCGAAGGCCCACTGTAAAATTTCTTGCTGATCTCCGCCCATTGCGTCGAGCCCGGCGAAATGCGGGCCTTCTGGCAGGAACTCGCGCGAGGCGATTCGCAGCGCGAGCGTCGGGTCTTGGCCCTGCAAGAAATGAATGACCGGATCAATGGTTGCGAGGAACCGGTCGCTGTTCTCGAGAAAATGCCGTGCCGCCGGCGACTCGATGCCGGCAGCATTCAATGTCTTTGAAATTCTTTGAAGTCCTGGCGTGGAGAAAAGTCGGAGGGCGAGTTCAATCGAAAGATCGGCCTGCGTGCAGGCGACACCGCGTGCGCGAAAGAATCCCGCGAGAAACGTCGTGGCCGGATACGGCGCATTCAATTGCGTCATCGGCGGCGTGATTAACAGCGCGTTCATGGCGGCACAATTTAGGAGTTGCGCGGGAAATGCACGGCGATTCTTTCGGCCTTACTCAATACGCAGCCGCGGCAAAACTCGCTTGCCGGAATTTTCTGGCAAACAAAAGTCGTTGAGTTTTTCGTTCGAAGGGCTGATCATGGCCACGGATTGCGGGAAGATGTTCTGCGGTAGCTGTAGAATGGTGGAGAAGTCGCGAAGATCGGGCCGCAAGAAAATGGGAAGCGACAATGGCAACACTGAGTAACACACAGGTATGTCTGCAAATGGAGGAGGGTTTTCCTACCGATGGCAGCACGGACGACAAACTGAAATTTCTGATCCAATATGCCATCCTAGCGCCGTCAGTCCGCAATTCACAGCCATGGAATTTCCGCGTTGAGGATGGTGTAATTCGCCTGCATCTTGACCGGAGCCGTGCACGGCGGACGACAGATCCCGAACTGCGAGAGTTGATCATCAGTTGCGGCGCGGCGTTACAACATCTCTGCGTGGCCGCACGCCGCTTCGGGTTCAATCTGGAGGTTGAAACGCTTCCCGAGGGCAAACCGAGTCTACTGGCGATTGTCCGGTTGGACGGGAAGAAAAAAGCCACCGAAGACGAGACCATTATGTTTTACGCCATTCACAAATGGCTGAACGTTCCGCAGCCGTTTCGTGCAAAGAAAAAAGTGCCCGACGCCTTGTTGGACGAATTGAGCCGAATGGCGAACACCGACAATACGTGGCTGCATGTAGCGCGCGAGTCAGCCGGGCGTGATACCATCGCCGGCCTGATCGCGGAGGGCGATCTGGCTCAGAAGAAGGGCGAAGAGGAACGCAAGCAGCAAGCGGCGGCGGCACCAGCCCCAATCAAGCGACGCAAGCAGGACAAGCGCTCGATTCTGCAGATTGACGTTGCCGAAGGCGCCGGCCATATCGCCTCATATATCCAGTCATTTTTCAAACGGCCGGTCGGCGAAAGCAAGATCATCGCCAGGAGCAAGAAATCGCTGACCGATTCGGAAGCCGTTCTCGTCATCCTGGGTACGCACGAAAACTCGCCCGCCTCATGGCTCGCCGCCGGACAGACGCTCGCTGCGATTTTGTTGCGCGGTCTTGCCGTCGGCGTTCGCGCTTCCTTTCTAAACCAGCCGGTACAACTGCCAGAACTTCGCAACAAGCTCATCGAGGATCTCGATTTGCCCGGCTATCCACAGGTCTTGCTGCATCTAGGTTATCCGGAATCAGCGCAAAACGCCCGGTCTGCCAGTCCGGACCAGGTGCGCGAAGAATTCATTTAGTGGCACCGGCGGTTGCGAGCCATCGCACGCCAGAATATCGTAGCGCTTGCCAAAAATCGTAGAATGAGATTGTATTCGCTGGCATGTCTTGCCCCCATCGTCTAGAGGCCTAGGACAACAGGTTCTCAACCTGTGAACACCGGTTCGAATCCGGTTGGGGGTGCCAATCTTCGTAACATATCACCTGAAAATACAGGCGCATCGTGCTGTTTTATGCGGTGATTTCCTTGGGGCATGAAGCTACAAATTGCGTCCGATGCAGCCATGTGTGGTGGTTTGCTTGGTTGGGCAAAATTGAGCGGGCATCACGCGCCAAACAGAGCCAAACGCGTTGGAGGAATGCAGTCAGGCAACGGGGCGAGGCTCTGAAAGTTCACGGAGAAGGTCACAGAAACACTGCTCCAGAATCACGCGCCGTACGTGGATCGCATTGCAGTTTTCATCTCTGTGGTATCAGGCAATCTTCGCAGTGAAAGAAGCGTCAATGAACGGGAAATCCACAGTAGTGATTTCCCATGAGCCGGAGATTGCCATGTCATATTCGCATCCAAAACCGGAGTTGAAAAAATGAAACGAGTGATGGTCGGGCCCGCGGTTCTTGCCGTTGTGTTGTCGCTGTGGTCTTTATCTGGTGCGATGAATGTCTTTGCCGTCGGGCAGAGCGACATGCCGGATCTGTGGAAACTCGCACAGAACATGAAGCCGGTTCATCGGTTCTCGACCCTGTTCACCGCACAAAATGTGCGGGAGTATCTGTCCACAGACGAGGGCATCGACCATGCGATCCAGTGGTGCCGGGAAACAGGAGTGACGAAGATTTACATCGAGGAATTTCGCGATGGCTATCAGACCGATCGCGCCGTGATACTGCATGCGAAGGCGCGGTTCCAGGAGGCAGGCATAGAGGTGTCGGGCTGTGTGACGACCACTCGCATCGGCAAGTCATCGACGCAATGGAAGGGCACAATCTCGTGCTATACCGACCCGGCGACACAGGGGAAACTACAGGCGATCTTCGAATTCGCAGCGAGCCTGTTCGATGAAATCATGATCGACGATTTCTGGTTCACCAATTGCGAATGCCCGGAGTGCGATGCGGCGCGGCGGGCGAAAATGGTGACCGTCGGCGAAAAGAAATTTCCGGTTAACGGCGACACGTGGGAGGATTATCGCTGCGAACTGATGGTACGGGTCTCGCAAGAGTGCGTGCTGGCGGCGGCGAAGCGAGTGAATTCAAAGTCGCGGCTGATCATCAAATATCCGCAGTGGTACGACGAATTTCACGAACGCGGCTACGAGGTGATTCGCGAGACGGCTGACTTCGACCGCATGTGGGTTGGCACCGAAACCCGGGATTACAACGACAAGCACTGGGGCGGAACGGTGCAATACGAAGGTTACTTCATCATGCGCTGGCTCGGCGGAATCGGAGGCACAAAGTGCGGCGGCGGCTGGTTCGACTGGCTGGGCACGACGGAAAAAACCTACATCGAGCAGGCGCGGCAAACGATTCTCGGCGGAGCGCATGAATCTTTCCTCTTCTGCTACGGAGGACTCCAGAAAGATACGGGACCGAAAGATGTTGAGGCGTTGCGAGCGAACATCCCTGAACTGTTCGAAGTTGCAGGGCATGTACACCAGAGCGAAATCTCCGGCATCGCGGCATACAAGCCGGCGAACAGTCATCCCGACAAGGAACGGCGGATTTTTGATTTTGTCGGGATGATTGGCCTGCCGCTGGTGCCGTGTCATGAATTTCCAGCGGATGCACCGGCGGCCTTCTTCTCGATTCATGCGATGAAAGACCCTGATCTGCCGGCGAAGCTGGCGAAGTTCATCGCCGCGGGCAAACCGGTGTTGCTGACCGACGGACTTGCACAGCGATTGGAAGGCAAGATCGACACGCACGCTGCCAATATTCGTGTCCTGCCGGTCAAAGGCGATCCGAAGTCGCTGCTTCAACTTCCGAAAGGCGAATTGGATGATTTACGCGCGGCGCTGCTACGGCCCTTGAATATCTCATTTCGCGCACCGGCCCGCGTTGCACTCTATCTGTTCAAAGACGGCAGCGTTGTCGTGGAGAACTTCAACGACGAACCAGCGCTCGTACAATTGAACGGAAAGTCGCTCACGGCCGAGGCGCGCGGGTGGATACAGCAATGGAAATGAAGCCTCGGAGAAAGTGACACGCTGCGCGATCTTCATTCAGGCCGCGAGTATGCCGAAGCGCCCAGGTCTTGGTTCTTCTTTTGACGGGTATGCGTTCCGAAGAATCGACATTTCCTTCTCTGGCCGTTGCGAAGTTCCGGCGATGCGCTTGGCTATGAGCTGCCGGGCTCGGGACGAGCAGGATGTTCTGCGAAAAATGCGCGTATGGGCGGTCCGTCCATGCTTGGGGCCAGTCGCCGATAACCATGGGCTTTGAAGTGGCAGCCCTTCCACCCCCGGCTACTGCGGTCGCCGCGCATCCGCCCACAGGCACGGCCGTTTTATCCAAAGAAGAAATATCGTCATCTGCTCGCATGGTCGTCTAACGTGAGCCGATGAATTTGTTTGTTTCGGGACAACGCTGGATCAGTGAGTCCGAGCCTGAGCTGGGGCTCGGCGTGGTGGTGGGTGCGGATCGCCGGCGCGTCGAGATCAGGTTCCCCGCCACTGGCGAGACTCGGATTTATGCCGCGGAATCAGCCCCCGCGCGCCGCGTGCGTTTCGCCATTGGCGACCGCGTCTGCGGGCCAGATGGAAAGGAATTCGTAATCCAATCGGTCGAGGAAACAGGCGGATTGCTGACCTATGTCAGCGGGAAGAAACGTCTGCCGGAATCCGAACTGCACGACACGCTGCGCTATGACAAGCCGGAGAACCGCCTGCTGGCGGGCCATACCGACAGCTGGCAGGTCTTCGATCTGCGGCTGGAGTCGCACCAGCGCCGCCACGCGATGTACCGCTCACCGGTGCGTGGATTCGTCGGCGCGCGGGCCGAGTTGATTCCGCATCAGCTCTACATAGCCCGCGAAGTGGCCAATCGGGAACTTCCACGCGTGCTGCTTGCCGACGAGGTCGGGCTGGGCAAGACCATCGAGGCCGGCTTGATTCTGCACCGTCTCCTGATCACTGGTCGAATCGGCCGCGTGCTGATCGTCGTTCCCGACGCGCTGATCCACCAGTGGTTCATCGAACTGCTGCGCCGCTTCTCCCTCAGTTTTCGCATCTACGATTTCGAGCGCTGCGGTCCGCCCGCGGAAGACGCGGCCGATGCCAATCCGTTCCTCGAAGAGCAACTCGTTTTGTGCGGCACAAAGTTTCTGTCCGAAAATCCGCTGCGCGCGGCCCAGGCGGTACAGGCCGGCTGGGACCTGCTGATCGTGGACGAGGCGCACCATCTGCATTGGTCGGAGGAATCGCCCAGTCACGAATATCAACTTGTCGAGGCGCTCGCGCAGCGCACGCCAGGGCTGCTGCTGCTGACAGCCACGCCGGAACAGCTCGGTCTCGAAAGTCATTTCGCCCGCCTGCGCCTGCTCGATCCAAATCGCTATCCCGATTTCAAGCGTTACGCGAAGGAGCGCGCGGGCTACGAGGCGGTCGCGAAGAAGACGAACGCGCTGCTGGCAAACGGCGACGAAAAAGCGTTGCAGGATCTGCTGGATCGTCACGGTCCGGGCCGGGTCATGTTCCGCAACTCGCGCGCGGCGATGCCGGGCTTCCCCAAGCGGCACCTGCATCGTGTTCCGCTCGCGCCGCCGGAGAAGGGCGATCGCGATCCGCGGCTGCAATGGCTCGCGGACTACCTCCGCAAACATTCGAAGACGAAAGTGCTCGCGATCTGCCAGACGCGCGGGGATGTGCAGAAAATCCACGAGACCCTCAAGAAGATGCTCGAGGTGAAGACCGCGCTCTTCCACGAAGAAATGCCGCTGCTGCAATGCGACCGGCAGGCCGCGTGGTTTGCCGAACCTGACGGCGCGCGCCTGCTCATTGCATCCGAGATTGGCGGCGAGGGTCGCAACTTCCAGTTCGTCCAGCACCTCGTCCTGCTCGGCCTGCCCGACGATCCCGAAATGCTGGAACAGCGTATCGGCCGGCTCGACCGCATCGGCCAGACCGGCGACATCCACATTCACGTCCCGCACATCACCGGCTCGCCCGAGGAAGGCCGCTTGCGCTGGTATCACGAAGGACTCAACGCCTTCGAGGAGGCGCTCTCCGGCAGCCACGAAATCCTGCTCAAGTTCGAGGACCGCCTTCAACACGTCACCGACGCGCTCATCAAAGAGACGAAGAAATTCAGGAAGGCGCTCGCCGCGAAGATCGAACGCGGCCGCGACCGCCTGCTGGAACTGAGCTCGTTCCGTCCTGCCGTCGCAAAGCAGGTCGTCGATGCCATCGCAGCCGTGGATGCCAACCGCGAAATCGAGGAATATCTCTTCCGGCTGTTTGATCACTTTGGCGTCCACGCCGAGCACCTCACCGGCCGCGACTATCTCCTCGTTCCCGGCCACCTTTTCGACACCGCGTTCCCACTCGGCCCCGATCCGCTACGGATCACCTGCGACCGGCGCCAGGCCATCGCCCGCGAAGACATCACGCTGATGACATGGGATCACCCGATGCTCGCCGGCGGCATGGACCTTCTGCTCGGATCCGAAAAGGGAAACAGCGCCCTCGCCAGCGCGGACGGCCTCTCCGGCCTCGTGTTGCAGGCCGTATTCCTTCTGGAGTGTGTCGCCCCGCCGCAGCTCGAAGCCGCGCGCTTCCTGCCGCCGACTCCGATTTCGATCCTGCTGAATCACGACGCGAAGGAAGTCGCGCGGCGTCCCGCGCGACTGCGCGACGGCCCCGCCTGGCAGATGAGCGATGGCTCGTCGGCCGCCGCCACGCGCATCGCGGCGCTACTGGACGCCGCGCGCAGGAAAGCCGAGGCGCAGGTGTCCGCGTTGCGCGAGAAAGCGCGCGCCGAAATTCGCGGGCAGCTCGGCCACGAACTGGAACGCCTGCGCGAACTGCGGAAGGTGAACGACCACGTACGCCCCGAAGAAATCGAATCGCTGGAGCACCGCATCCGCGCGCTCGACGAAGTCTTCGCGCTCGCCAAACTCCGCCTCGACGCCGTCCTGCTCATCGTCCCCGCATGACGAACCCCGGCGCCCCCGGCGCGCACTTTTCCAATCATTGGAACTCTCCGCGGCGAAGTTCTCCAGTGACTGGAAGCAATCGGAACGCATCCGGAGCGACGGCATCGCGATGCTGCACGCTTCAGGATGTCTTTATGGAGGCGGGGCATCTTGCCCCGCATTGCGCGACGAAGTGGAGCAAGATGCTCCACTTCCATGAAGAGAAACCGGAGCAGGACGCTCCACCGCCTTGAAGAAGCCCGGAGCAAGATGCTCCGGCTCCATGAAGAAAAGAAGGAGCGGGAAAGTTCTTTATGGAGGCGG
>CAIVKH010000313.1 GCA_903906425.1 uncultured bacterium | reverse complement strand
GAAGAAGACGTGTTCATCTTTGCTTCAACCCAGGGCGCTGCCCTGGGCTACTATGGCCGACGCCTTCAGCGTCCCTTCCAGTTTTCGCCTTGTCTTCAAGGCGAGAATCTCCGGCGGCTCCGGCGGCTTGGACGCGATCTCGGCGAGGACTGACGCGGATTCTGAATGTCTGCGGCTGCCCGAAGGCCGAAGGGCCGCGCGCAAGGTCACCACCGATAGTCAACAACACTTGCGACGTGCTAATCATTGAGAACGTTCCCGTTGATCGTTTGACACAAGTCGTAACATCAGATTGAAATGTCGCCTCATATCTTAATGTTCCGTTGGTATTCAGGAATAGTCTATCGGAAATGTTCCATTCGCCTGTAATCGGACTATTCCCAGAAAACCACCATCCGAATGGAAAACCATTCGTACCCAAAGATTCCCCTCGCAAGAAAGGTGAACTCGTCCAGCCATTGGTGTACATCAATTGCATGTAGCCCACACCGTAATAGCCATAATAGACGCCATTGTTCTGGTTCGAAACTGATATATCATCTGCCGCCGTTGTTGTCAGTGCGGCCAAGAAGGCGATCAGAATGAACGAAAATCTGTGACTATTTCTCATATGTCCTACATTTGGTTATCCCCTCGTTTCAGGGGAATTGATGCGGGCCTATCGTATGCCGGAATGAAGGTTTTTCATAACCTTTTTTCGTGGCGGGCTTGGGAATCTGAAATTTTAGATTTGAGATTTCAGATGCGCCCGTGCCGGCGTTGGGGGGGGGCTGGGTAGCCTCTGAGAAGGCAAAAGAACGTTGTTTTGGTCAGTGCAGAAACCTGCATAGGGCAAAATAATGTTGTTTTGGCGGATGCAGAAATCTGCATATGGAAAAACAGCATTGTTTAGGTCAGTGTAGAAATCTGCACATGGTAAAACAACGTTGTTTAAGTCAGTGCAGAAATCTGCATATCGCAAAACAACGTTGTTTCGGTCAGTGCAGAAACCTGCATATCGCAAAACAACGTTGTTTCGGCCGGTGCTGAAATCTGCATGCGTCGGGCAAACGATTTCCGAGCCGTTCATGAACTCGGGCGGTGGCAAAAGAGTGCTGGCGCATGGATTGTGCCGAAAAATAGTCGTTGACTCCAGGTAGGGCCGGGGGCAATCTCCCGCGCATGAAATCACCGGAGGCAATTCGATAGGCCATGCGCTTCGACTCAGGATTTTTTGATTCGGGTGCCCGGCTGGATTCTTCTGATTCAAGGGGTCACAAAATGAAAAACCTAGCCAAGATGCTCGAAAACCCGTTCGACGACCGCCAGATCAGCCTGGCCGAACTCGTATCGTTTACCACCGACAACATCGAGCGGATGAAGGCGAACAATCCCGGCGGGGAGCTGACCGTCCGTATCACGGCGACGCAAAGCGGGCACGACCTGGTCATGCAGCGGTTCACCGCCGATGAGACCAAGCTGGGCGCGCGCAAGGGCAGCAAGCAGGCGAAGGATGCCTTCCGTAAGACGCTGCCGGCGACGATGGCAAAGCTGGCCGCGGCCGTGAGCACGAAATATGGTGAGAACTCGCCGCAGTATGCCGAGTGCCTGCCACATGGCCGGAGCATCTTCAGCACCGCGACGGATGACACGCTGGCCTCGAACATCCAGACGTTCATCAACGGGGTCACGGCGCATCAGGCGGACCTCGGCGCACAGGTGGTGACGGATGCGACGGCCGTCAAGACCGCGTGGCTGGAGGTCTATGCGCCCAGCGAGTCGGCCAGCGCCGCGAAGTCGGCCACACAGGATGACAAGAAATACGCGCGGGAAAACCTGCAACTGATGCTTTATCTGAATCTGATCAAGTTTTGCGAAATGCACCCGCGCGAGCCGGAGAAGCTGGCGACCTATATGACGCAAAGCCTGCTGGAAGATCATCCGCGCAGCACCGGCGAAGAGCCCGCCCCCGCGCCGTCCCCGACGCCGGCACCGTGACGCAGTGTTCGTAGTGCGCCCGCGGCGAGTCTTCGGCAAGAGCGCATCTCCCCCCAGCCGTCTTGTCCCGCCGACGGGCCTGCGAGGGCTCTACGAACGGGGCGGATGTTTCCAATGGTTGGAACTGGCATGTCCAATGATTGGAAGTTTGCGCGCGCGTCTTTTCCAATGATTGGAGAAATGCGGGGGCGCGTTTTCCAATGATTGGAAATTGCGGCAGGGGTCAGTGGTTGATGAACGCGCCGAGTTTGGTGACGAGGTCCACGGAGCCGAGGCCGCCGAGGGCGACCATCAGCGCGCCGATGATGGGCTGGCGGTGCCAGGGGGCGAAGGCGCCTTTGTTGCAGTTCATGATGTCCTCCCAGATGGCGGGCACGGAGGAGGGATGGGGTTTGACCAGCGGTTCGAGGCGGCTGGTGACGGCTTTGCGGAGGATGGTGGCGGTGCGCTGGAGGCGGATGCTGGCCCAGAGCAGCACGCCGATGTTGACGGAGTAGATGCAGAAGAGGATGGAGGACCAGTTCCAGCCGTCCCAGTAGCTGAGGCGGCCGAGCCAGTGGAGGAGGATGGCGATGAAGGCCCAGTACACGGTCGTGCCGGAGCTGCGTTCGCCGATGAAGTTCATCTCGTCGCGATAGACGGCCAGGACGGGTTCGTAGGTCTGTTGTTTTTCGGGGGCGGGCCCGTCGATGGTTTTTCTTTCGGGACGTGGCAGCTGGCGGAGGTTGCTGATGAGCATGTATGAGTAGTCAATGAGCAGCTTTCGTTCGTCGACGATGTAGGCCATGAGCAGGAAGAGGGCGTATTGGGAGAACACGAAGGCCCAGCGCATGGCGGCGAGAGCGGCGGGGCCGCGCGCGGGCGTGGAGAGCTGGCTCATGCCCCAGAGGCCGAAGATGGCCTTCATCATGATGGCGTAGACCAGGGCGAGGATGAGGATTCGAATGAGGCGGTGCGTGAATCCGGCGTGGTTGAAATAGGCGGTGCGCAGGGAGTTCGTGTTGGAGTATTCGATGTCGCTTGACCACGAGAGGGGAATGATGCCGAGGACGAGTTGTTTGAAGCTCCACGGCTTGGGGATGGCGTCCCACACGCGGCGGCGCAGGAAGCGGATCGTGGATTCCCGCAATAGAACCATGATGCAGAGCACTCCGGCGATCGTCCTGGTGATGACCGCCGGCCAGATGCTGATGCCTTCGTCCAGCGACCACGGTTCGGCGTCGTATGATTTGACGCCGGCCACTACCGAGGCAACGGTGCTGGATAGTCGGCTAAAGGCGAGGAAGGCGAAAAAGAGGAAGGTCAGTGCGTAGGCAAGGGGGCGCCGTTCAATCAGCGTGAGGACCAGCGCGGCTGAAACGAGAAAGATCGGAATGAGGTTTTTGTCGTAGAAGAAGAACTGCAGGAAATATCCGATGACGAGCAGATAGAACAGGCGGCTTGCCGTGCGGTGCGCGCTTTTGCGCCGCAGCCAGTGCAAGAGGCGATTTCCCACGGTGTATCTTTGGCCTTCCTGCAGTTTGACCGGCCGCCGCTGGAGAACGAACAGGAATACGGCGAAGACCAGCAGGAAACTGAAGATGGACAACCAAATTCCGTAGGGGCGGCTTCCGACATCGCGCCCCGTGGCCGACAGGAGACACCCCATCCAGTTTGTACAGTCGCTGGTTTCCAGCTTCACAAGATTCTTGCGTCCCACTTCGAAGAGCTGCGCATCTTGAAATGCGTTTGCGTGCGTGGCCGGTGAGAGCGCGAGGCTGACCGCCCCGTACAAGGCGCTCTGATATGTGTCGCGGAAGACCGGCGGCGTCCGTCCGTCTGCGGCGCGACCGGGCGGGCCGGAAGGCTGCAAGCCCATGGCCGAGGCGATGACAAGGTTTCTGGCATAGCGGTTGTTTTCGGCCGAGAGATAGCGGGCGTCGGCATCCATGGTGTAATAGGTTGCATCGGGCCAGACTTTCTTGAGGACTTGAAGCGCGACAAGCTTGTCATAGACATCGCCGGAGAACATGCAGACGGCCTTCACTTGCTGGGTGAATGAATCAGCTATCTGCCGCTTGAGGTCTTCAGCCTGGCGAAAGATATAATCGGCCTGCGCCCTGCCCTCGGGTTTTTCAAGCGCACCTTCCGCATCGCTGGACTCATGTTTCTTCTCGCCCCCGATCGCGCCGTCCAGGCCGGCAAAGAAATTGATGGTGTGAATATGCACGTCGGTGACCGGGCCTGACGATTTCCACTCCAAATTCACCGGAATTCCGAATGCCTGACTCGACGCACAATTCGTGGATCTGCTCTTGGTCATGAGACGCCTCAACTTGCCGTCAAAATCCAGGAGGTGCGATGACGGGACCACGTTGGAAACTGTAAAGCCATTTCTAAACTGCCTCATGAAGGTCTCCGGCAGCGCGCGCGCATACGGGCTGTCTTGTTCGGAGCACAGGATGATATGCGGGCTCCTTTCTGCGGAGAACGTGGTTCCTCGTGCGACCATCTCTTCAATGATCTTTTGGGCCAGTTCGTCGTCCTGTGCGCCGATCTGCCGGAACGTGAAACCGCATTTCTTGTTCGCTGCCGCCGCGGTCTCGGTGATCAACGTGCGTGATCTCGCATTCGTGGTGATGGGATTCGCAACTCCAGCGAGAGCCTGGATCGTATAGTCGTCCATGGTTGCAAACGGCGAGAGGACCTCCAGCAGATTGGTGCTCGCGCTCCAAGAAGAGGGTTGACCGACGTTTGTCGCTGCGTTGTAGAGGGCGGGCAGCATGGTTGAGTAGCGCGGCCCGACGAGCGTCCATCTCCAATTCGTGGAGGCCGGAGCGATGGCGGAAACAAGCCCGGAAAATTTCCTGACGGGATTTGTGCCGCTGATGAAGTCATCCTGAATCCACAAGACGGCCACGGCATTCTGCGCGGGGCCGGCGACTGCCGGCTTGAAAAGCTCGTAAGGAATGCTTCCGATGGATTGAGTGGTTTCGTTGCTGACAAGAACGAAGCTTAGAAAATCTTCGCTCATGGGGACGAATCCCGATGCCGCCAGCGCGTGATGAACCGCCACACGCGAGCGGATCCGCGATTCCGCGGCGTGCGCATACGGACGCCCCGAAACCATCACTGCGATTCCGTGAAATTCCGCCGCGGAAACACTGTGCAGATCGATGAGACTTGTCGTGGTCGTGGACGAGTTCTTCATCGCCGCCATCGCATCAATGGGATCTTCCCAGAGCCGCGCGCGAACGCGCGCCGGCACGGAATCGTCGAACCTCTCTGGCTCCGGCCGCGATGTCGTGACCGGCTTGCCCGGCCAGAGAACGTTAATCAGCGCGATGATTCCCAGCAGCGCCTGCCACGGGAATTTGAAGCCATCCGAACCCGATTGATCACTCATCATGCCTCCCTTCGCTGCCTAGTTCGTTGCCTTTTCCGGCATCTTGCCATTGCTTCGCAAATTGGAAACCTTGCCCATCAAATCAAACCAGAATGGCGCGCCCAGCGACATGGCGAAGGCGGATATTGAAACGCCGATCACCTTCATGAGGCCGGTGAAGATGACCTGAAAGAAACCCTGCGAGGTTATGGCCTTCTCCATCTGCGGCCAGCCCTCCTGCCAGCCGATGGCATAGGTGGCGAGGTTCGTGTAGGCGGCATTCAACTCCGTTGTCGTGCCGCTTTTCACAGCCTGCGTCGCGGCACTCGCCGCGAGCGTGGCCAGCGCCTTGTTCGAAGCCATGCGCTGCACAATCTCGACGGTATCAATGTTCAGAACGGCGCACAGGCCGACGGCGAGGGCCAGAAGAATCGAATGCACCCTGCGTTTGTACCAACCGGTCGCGCGATCCATCGAGGCGTCGAACCATCCTTCGATGCCGCTCCGGAATTTTTCGAGGTTGCCATGCGCCTGATCAAAATAGAGGAGCAGGCTCTTCTTTAGATCCTCGGATTGGATGGCATTGATGCTGTTGCGAATCCCCTCCGAAGAAAACTCCGCCTTGTTCGCATCACGCAGGATTTCGATGAGCGTTTGCGAAAAGAGGCTGGCGGGAATGTACGACGGCGAACTTCCGGCATTTTTGCAGAGGCTGCGAATCAGCGGGTGCCCCATGAAATCATCGCCATGTTTTTCACCGAGCATGTTGTAAAGAGCGGTCTCGAGATCGCGCGCGCGATTTCTCATGCCCGCGGCAATCCGCTCCTGGATGGCCGAACAGACGATGCTGCCGAGGAAAAAGATGAAGAAAAGCCCCAGCACAATATCGAGTATCGTCGAACCTTGCATGATCTCCTCCTGCGCGGCACCTCCCCGCGCCAACTGCGGGCATTCCTCTGCAAAAAAGAAAATCTTTTCAAGCAGATAAATTCGCCGCCCCCGCAACCTTCCAATCATTGCAAACGCCCGGCCGCGAATCTCTCCAATCATTGGAACTTCACGCCGCCTCACTTTCCAACCATTGGAAAAAAATCCTCCAATCATTGGAGAGCCCGCTCCAATCATTGAAAAGAAAACGCGACCGGCAGCGGAAAACAAAAAACCCCGGCGAAAATTTCGCCGGGGTTTTCATTCAGACCAACGCAGGCCTCAGCCCGCCAGACAATTTTCTTCCGCGCTCCACGGGCCTTGACCCGCAGAACCGACCGCCGCCACGCGGATGTAATACTTCGTTCCACTGACCAGCCCCTCGATCAGAAAGCTGGTCTTGACCGAAGCCGCAACGAGTTTCCAACTGGCCGGGTCGGTCGGCGTCGTGGTCACCTGGATGAGATACTGGCGCGCCCCGCGCACCTTCTCCCACATCGCGTCAATCGTCCCCTCGAAATCGCCGGACGTTGCCGCCAGTTTCAGAACGCGCGTAATTTCCGAGATGTCCGGTGCTGTACCCTGCTCATACGGCACCAGATGCAGGCTGCGAATTTTCGCCTCATCGCCGCCCGTTGCCGTCTGTGCGGCATCAACAAAACTATCAAACGACACATCAGCGGCCCGCTCGCGCTGACGCTGTGTCGCATAGAGCGCGGCCAGCTCGTCCTCCTTGTCCTTGATGTCATCGGCGATTTCACCCAGCGACGTGCCGGCAGCCACCAGCGCCGTCTTTGTTGCGGCCAGCGCCGTCGCCATCGTGCTGTCCTCGACAGCCTGCCCGATCGCCTTGATATCCGTCACCTTCGTGGCAACAGAACCTTTCTTGAATACCGACTTATTGATCTTCATCCGTCCTGTCCTTTCGTTTTGATTTTCATCCTCATCCTCTGCATCAAAAACGGCGTCCTCGGCATCGAAATAGAAATCTTCATCGAATCTGGGAGACATGATGCGCAGCACTTTAGCCACCCTTCCGCCTCACACAAGCGCAAAAAAAAACGGCCGGCACGGACGCATTTGATCGGGGCAAAAAGGACCGTCCCATGCGCCGCGTGGATTGAATATCACCATGCAACGAGTGAAATTCGCGGCGGGAAAGATTTCCCGGGACAAACGAAATGTAGAATTCTGCGTGGGACGAGTTTCCCGGGCAAAAGTAAAAGTGGAATTTCTCATGGGACGAATTTCCCGGGCAAAAGTAAAAGTGGAATTCCTCGCGGGACGAGTTTCCCGGGCAAAAGCAAATGTGGAATTCCTAGCTGGACGAGTTTCCCGGGCAAAAGCAAATGTGGAATTCCTAGCTGGAAAAGTGGAATTCCTGAAATTCCAACGGTCCTCCGACGCGGGAAACCTATCTCACCACGCGCGCCATAAGCCACTTGCGACGAAACTGCCCCAAACGTCCCAAATCCGGTCCCCAACATCCGACCGACGGAACCCTCCCCCGCCCAAAATGCCAATCATTGGAACCAAACGCCCCGGACAATTCCAACGCTTGGAAATTTCCCGCGCTCCGCATATTCTCCGCGCCCATGGCAAACAAACCCTCTCCGCTTCTCG
>CAIVKH010000312.1 GCA_903906425.1 uncultured bacterium | reverse complement strand
GCCACGGCCCGAGCCCTCCGTCCCCCGCCAGTGGCGCACCGTCAAACTTCCTCACGCGCCGGCCCGCCCCTCGCCGCATCGGCTCTTCGGCTGAACCGCGCAAACCGGCTGGCTCAACACACAGTTTTCCAATCATTGGAAAAGGCGGCGTGCTTGATTTCCAATGATTGAAAATCACGGCGGCGCAACCTTCCAATCATTGGAAATATGGGAGCTTGCCGCGCAGCACAAACCGGCTCGGAAAAATCCAAGACAGCGGCCACCCCGCCAGGCAGGGAGTTCATGATCCGGCGTCACACCCCTGGACCGCAAACAGAATTCTAACATGCGCCTAATGTGATTGTGACAATTGGAATCGATGGTCACCGGCGTTGACTCAGGCGTGCGCGCAAGGCGGAGAATTCCATGACACAATATGCAAATGATTTTTCGTTGATCTTCCAGCATCCCTACATCGTCGTCATCATCATCACCGCCTTGCTTTTCGATTTCGTCAACGGTTTCCACGATGCCGCCAACTCGATTGCGACCATCGTGGGCACGCGCGTGCTCACACCGTTCAAGGCGGTCATCTGGGCGGCCATCTGGAACTTCGCGGCGATGTGGTTTTTCAAGATGCATGTGGCCAACACCGTCGGAAAACTGGTCAACCCGGAATTCATCACCCTCGACGTTGTCTTTGGCGGTCTCGTCGGCGCGATCGTCTGGAACCTGATCACCTGGTATGGCGGCCTGCCCTCGTCCTCCTCGCACGCGCTGTTGGGCGGCCTGTGCGGCGCGGCCGTGGCCAACGCCGCGAAATTTTCCGGTGTGATGAACTACACCAGCATGTGGAAGACGATTCGCTTCATTGCCTACGCCCCGCTCATCGGCTTCGCCCTCGGCCTCATCCTCATCATCATTCTCCTGTGGACGCTGCGCCGCGTCCACCCGCGCACGGTTGACAAAATCTTCCGCGTCGTCCAGCTCGGTTCCGCCGCTCTTTTCAGCCTTGGCCACGGCTCCAACGACGCGCAGAAAACGATGGGCATCATCGCCGCGCTTCTCTACACCACGCTCTGGAAGGAGCACACCGCCGATTTCAAGGCCGGCCTCATCCCGCACTGGATCATGTTCGCCTGCTTCCTGACCATGGGCCTTGGCACGATGGCCGGCGGCTGGCGCATCGTCAAAACGATGGGCATGAAGATCACGAAGCTCAAGCCCCACGGCGGGGCCGCGGCCGAGCTTGCCGCCGCCATCACGCTCTTCGCCTCCGCGCAACTCGGCGTACCGGTCAGCACCACGCACACCATCACCGGCGCGATTATGGGCGTGGGCAGCGTGCAGCGGATTTCCGCGGTGCGCTGGAGCGTCGCGCGCAGTGTAATCTGGGCCTGGGTGCTCACGATTCCCGCCGCCGGAATCATGGGCGCGATCTGCGTGAAGATCGTTCCCCTGCTTCACCACTGACCGGCGGGTTGCTTTCCAATCATTGGAATTTTTGGGCCCCGGTGTCTTCCAAGGATTGTAACTTTGCGCCGCAAAGTTCTCCAATGATTGGAAACCTCCGCCTCCCCGCAAACCGGAATTGCCCACGCTCATGGCGCAAGTGGCCGTTCAGCGCTTGCGGAACAGCGACAGAATTCCCGACAGCACCAGCAGGACGCCGAGCGAGCAGACCACCGCCGCGCCGGTGGGCAGGTCGAGTTGATACGACGCGACGATCCCGCCGATGCTGCCCAGCGTCGCAACAAGCCATCCCGTCGCGAGCCGCGGGCCCATCCGGTCGCACAGGAAATTCGCGCAGCACGCCGGCACGATCAGATACGTGAAGATCAGCAAGACTCCACCGATCTGCACAAAGCTGGTCACGATGAGGCCGAACAGCGCGTAGAACAGAAAGTCCCACGCCCGCACCGGCACGCCTTCGCGCTCGGCGCGCTCCGGCTCGAAGGAAATCAGCATGAATTTCTTTCGAAATACGAAATGGACGGCGCCGATGACTGCGTAAAGCGCAAACGTCTTCATCACCTGCCCGCCCTGCACGACGAGAATATCTCCGACCAGCGTGCGACGAAGCTCCTCGTTTCCCTCGGGATTCCGGCTCAGCAGAAGAATCCCGAATGCCGCGGCGACGACATAGGTGATCCCGATGAGCGCCTCCTGCGGCACGCGGTGGTCATGTGCCCGCGTCAGCGTAAAGATAGCCGCGCCCACGAGCGTGAAACCCAGCGACCAGGCGTAACCCTGCCACTCGCCCGGCTCGTGGCCCATCAGGATTGCGACACAGGCGCCGAGTGCCGCGACCTGCGCGAGCGCAAGATCAACGAAAATGATCTCTCGTTTGACGATGTGCATTCCGCAATAGACCAGCAGGCCCGGCAGGAGCAGGCAGGCCAGCAGCGGCCACTTCATGATGGTGAGTGCTTCAAGCATGATTGGCTCCGATCACCTGGCCAGAGCGCCGGCGATGGCGCGAACGAGATGGTCAATGAACTCGATGTAGCCTGTGTCCACCGGTTTCATCCCGCCCGGGAATTGCGCAACATCAACGATCGTCGCGCCGGTGTCCTTCGCGACCGCCTCGGCGGTCCTCCTGCTCAGATACGGGTCAACGATGATCACCCCGATCTTTTCCGCCTTCATTCTTTCCACGACGCCGGCCAGATTCGCGGGCGTGGGCGGAATGCCGGGCTTCGGTTCGAGGAACAGGTCAATGTTCACGCCGAAACGCTTCGCGAAATACACCCAGGCATTGTGGTAGGCGACGATGCGCCGGCCCTTGAACGGTGCCATCAGCTTCTGCCATTCCGCCATCTTCGCATCCAGCTTCGCATTGAACGCCGCGAGATTCGCAGTGAATGCCGCCGCGTCCGCCGGCACGAGCTGGCAGAATGAATCGCAAATTTTCTTCGCGGCGATGCGTCCGTTCTCGGGATCAACCATGAAATGCGGGTTCCCCGCGGCATGGATGTCGCCTTTCGAACGGTCGAGCGTCGCGGGAACTTCGAGCAGCGAGACGCCCGATGCGATTTCGATGCGGCCGGGCTTGCCCGCTTCGAGCTTTTCGTTGCGCGCGCCCTCCAGCAGCGGTGGGAGCCAGCCGATTTCGAGCTCCGCGCCGCCGTCAATCAACGCGTCGGCGCGATTGAGCTTCGCGATGAAGCTCGGCTTGGCGTCAACGAAGTGCGGGTCTTCCGTCGGGCGCGCGAGCGTCACGACGCTGACTTTATCGCCGCCGATTTCTTTGGCGATGGAGCCGAAGTCCTCCGTCGTCGCGACGACGTTCAGCTTCGCAAGCGCGGAGGTCACGGGCAGGAATAAGAGGATGGACAGGATGGACAAGATTGCTTTCATTTTTTTCTCCAGATTCAATTTCAGGTTTCAGGTTTCAAAATTTGTGCGCCGCGTGAGCGCCGAGCATGAACTCCACTTGCAGCCAGATTGACTGCGCGTCGCCAAACAGTTTCCCGTGGTCGTAATTGTATTGGAGCCGCAGCTTCGAAAACTCGCTCGGGAAGAACGTGACGTCCGGCGAGACGCGCTCGCGTTCACCGCGATAAACATCCGTCGGATCGTCCGCGCCGGCGTTGCCGTCAACGTAATCGCCGCGGAGTCCCGCGACCCACCGCGGATGGAATCCCCAAAGCACCTGCGAACAGGCGCCCCAGTCGCGCAGGGTCTCGGCGGGAAGCGCGCTGGCCGCGTCCGCACCGGCATCGTAGTTCCGATACATCTCCTCGGTCTGCCAGGAGACGAATGGGAAGCCTGCATCCGCGTCGGACGGCTTCCATTTCCAATATTGGTCCAGCCCGTAAATCTGCGTTTTCGTATTCTCTCCGCTGTCATTCGCCCCAAACGCCGCCGATGCGCCCACCACCGCCGTCTGGTTCTCCGTCAAATCGAACGAGGAGACGATGCGCGGAACGAAGAGCAAATCTTCCGCGCCGCGAATCCCGCGAGCAACCGGCGTGCGCCCATGCGTGCCGTCCGTTTCGGGATCCCGGAAGCTGAAGGCCGTTCCGCCTTCGCCATTGAAGACGCCGAGCATGATCTCCGTATAAAATGGCGTCGGCGCGAGCCACGAAACCCGCATGCCGGGATTTCGCAGGCCATCCCCGCCGAGCAGCCGGTTCATCACGAGCGGCGAATCCACGAACGCCCAGGTATGCGGGTGCGTCGGATTTTGCCGCCCGAATTCCGCGAAGAACTGGCCGGCCTTCACCTGCAAATTCGCGGGCAGCGAAATGGTCTGCAGATACGCCTCCTCGAGCTCGATCTCCGTTTGGTTGTCCTTGTCGAGCTTGAGCACGATATTTCCCTGGCCCTTCAGGTAGGGATCAACGTTTCCATCAACCGTAATTTCCGCGTTGCGGATCTGCGCACCGCGGTTCTTCGGATCGTGATCGCCCAGCTCCAACTGCTTCGATGGATCGGCCTCGGTCGAAGTGCCCGCGGTGGCCACCGAGTCGAAGCTCATGTTCATGAACGACGCGCCCGCCCGCGATGCCGCCAGGGCCGGCGCGACGGGAGCCGGCGCGACGGCGGGCGTGCTGGGCCGCGCCTCGATCTCCGCAATTCTTTCCTGCAACTGATGAACCTGGTTCGTCAATTGCGCCATCTGACTCTTCAACTCCGCCAGTGCCGCCGCATCACTCTGCGCGCGCACCGGCCCGACCAGCAAGCCGCCCGCCGAGATGACGGCGAGCCAAAACCGAAATGATTTCACAATGAAAATTCCTTCCTGAAACAAACCTGACCACCGCCCCGCAGGCGCGGGGCGCGAAACTCGAAACGCGAGAATCGTCAGGCGGAAGGCGGGCCGCGCGATGCGTGGGCGCGGATGTCCGGTGCGGCGCAAATCAAGACGGCGTGCGGCGCGGCATAGAAGATTTCCTGCGCGGCCGCCGGAGTCACCGAGGGCGCGTCATGGGTGCTGTCGGCCGCGCCATGAAATACAGCCTGGCAGATGGTGCAGGTTGCTTCATCATGCTGTCGCTGCCCGTGGCAGTCATTGTCCTGCCATAAGTGGAGAATCGGGGCCAGCAGCCATGCCATGACGACCAGCAGGCCAAAGCCGCTGGACAGTTTCGCCGCCAAAGTTGTTCTTCGGTGAAGCATGGAAGGCGGCGCAATCTGCCACAACATCACCCCTCGCGCAAGCGCCCGCCATCATGGCAACGGATATTTCCAATGGTTGGAAATCTGCGGTTCCGGTGGCTTCCAATGATTGGAAATTTCGAAATCTCAAGCCGGCTTTTCGTGGTTTCCTTAGGAAAATTGAAAATCTCACCGGGGAGGAGTCTCGGGAAGGAGTCAACGGCGGACGTTGAGGTCGTCCGGAGTCTCGGGAAGGGGTCAACGGCGGACGTTGGGGTCGTCCAGAGTCTCGGGAAGGGGTCAACGGCGGACGTTGGGGTCGTCCGGAGTCTCGGGAAGGGGTCAACGGCGGACGTTGGGGTCGTCCGGAGTCTCGGGAAGGGGTCAACGGCGGACGTTGGGGTCGTCCAGAGTCTCGGG
>CAIVKH010000311.1 GCA_903906425.1 uncultured bacterium | reverse complement strand
TGGCGGTTCTCGTCCATCACCAGGATGCCCATGCGATCGCATGCGTCGAGGAACTCGCTCGACGGCGGGTTGTGCGAACAGCGCCAGGCGTTGGCGCCCATCTCCTTGAGCTTGGCGATGCGCCAGATCTGCAGGTTGTCCGACATCGCCACTCCAACGCCGGCGAAGTCCAGGTGGTTGCAGGTGCCGAGCATCTGCACCGGCCGCTCGTTGAGGAGGAACCCGCGGTCCACATCGAAGCGGATCGTGCGGATGCCGAACGGCGTCGTGTACTCGTCGCTCGTCCGGCCGTCGCGCACGACTCGCGTGATCGCCCGGTACATCTGCGGTGACTCGCACGACCACAGCTTGGCGCTGGCGAGGTGGGCCAACTGCGTGACCTCGACCTCTTCGCCGCGTTTCACCGTCGCCTTGCCGCGGACGACCGCCACCTCGGCGCCGGACGGATCGATCACCGACGTGGCCAGCTCGCACGCTTGATCGTCGCGCGATTCGTTGGCGACGCGTGTGCGGATCGTCACGGCGGCGCTGGGCGCAGCGCTCGTCACGTCCGCGACCTCGGCGGTGATGAACGTGCCCCAGTGTGCGACGTGCAGCGGGTCGGTCGCCGTCAGCCAGGCGTGCCGATAAATCCCGCCGCCCTCATACCAATGGCCCTCCTGCACGCGCGGATCAACCCGCACGGCCAGTGTGTTCTCCTTGCCGAACTCGACGAACGACGTGAGGTCGAGCGCGAAGCTGGTGTAGCCGCTGGGATGGTTCCCGAGGTAGTGGCCGTTGAACCAGATCTCGCTGTCGCGATAGATGCCGTCGAACTCGACGCTCACGCGTTTGCCGCGCATGGACTCGGCGATGTCCAGCCGCTTTCGATACCAGGCCCGCGGCGTGGGCAGCGACGCCCATTGGTTGCCGTATTTCTCGCTGAACGTGCCTTCCACAACGTAGTCGTGCGGCAGGCTCACGCGCCGCCACGAGGCGTCGTCAAACGCGGCCGCCGCTTCGGCCGGCTGCCCGACACTGAAGATCACCGGGCCGATCATGTAGTCGCCCGGTCGAACCACCACGAGCAGCTCGTTGGGGCCGTCGGCGGTCCACCACTGGGTCAGCCGCGCCTCGACGTAGGTCGGCACTCCCTTGGCCTCGACCAGTTGGTAGGCGAAGAGACCGTTGGCGTCCATCGTCTGTTCGGTCGCCGGATCGGACTTGAGGTCGGCGGCCCGGTCGGTGATCCGATGCCCATTGATGAAGATCACCAGACGGCTGGCCTCACGCGGACCGGGACCTGGAAACGACACCGCGACCTCGCCGTCCTTGCCGGGCTTGGGCGCCAGCGCGTTGAGGTTGGCCCGATACCAGAGATAGCGCCCCTTGTGCTTCGGGCTGATGTCTTCAGCGGTTTTCGCCGGCGTCCATCCGGTCGTGTCAGACATCGTCGCCAGGATGTCCGGCACGTCCGCTTCGCCTGTATTACTCTCGCGGACTGTCCAGTCAGTGATCAGCGCCGTGCCCGCGCCCGAGGGCAACACGATCTGTGGCTCGAGCTTGAACCGCCAGTCAGCGTCAACGAGCGTGCGGCTCCACACTTCAGCGGCGGGCTTGCTAACCTGTCCTACAGGCGGTGCGTCCGCTCCATAAATTATGGGGGACATGGGCAGAGCTGAAAACAACACGGCGGTAAGGATGCTAAATTTTTTCATAGTTCTATTTCCTGCTGTTTGCTTGCATGTGTGGTGATGCGCTTCATGGTTTTAGCTCCTTCAGTTCGGGATACCATTTCAGAATCTTCGCTTGCTCGTCAGCGGGCAATTCAGTGAACGGCTTGGGCTTGTCCTGCGGGCGCGATTCTTTCTGGTTGATAATGTCCAAAATATCCCAGTGACGTTCGATGACGTTACCGCTGGGTTCCTTGTAAGGCTGGTTGTAACGGGTGTAATCCATGACAAGGCGCGGTCCGTTTTCCTTCCAATTCTGGATGGTCGCAAAACGGAAGTCCTTGTTGAAATACCAGCGGATCTCCATTTCAGGGCAGAAGATTTGTGCGTCGAACTTGTATTTATTGGGCGAGATTTTCAATCCCTCCTCCAGTGGAGGCATGTTGCCATTGCCGCGCTCCACAAACTTCAGGTTGATGCGGCTGTTGTCGGGGTTGTGTTCCCGCCACTTATCCCCGAATTCGCCAAGGGTGAGCATCTGGGTGTCGGGATACTTTTCCCGCACCGCTTTGAGCCAGTTCGGGAGATAGTCTTTGGGACCAAGCCATGGGAAAAGCCCCAGCTCCCAGTTTACGGTCAGGAAGCCATAGCCATTCTCCGAGACGGTCTTGTCGTTAAAATGCGTGTCAGTGACATGCATGATCTCCCGTAATCCAAGTGTCGTTCCGTAATAGACCGCCGTCTCAATGGGGCCAATTCCCACCCGGCTGTTATAGTCCTTGCCTATTCCGATTTTGCGGCCGGCGAAGAAGTCCACCGTCCAGCCGTCCACATTGACCATATCCACAAAATCATCGCCGCCGCGCGGTCCTTGCGCCGGTTTCAGGAAATGATCTTTGGATGGATAATACGGATAGATGATGCCGCCATCGCCGTCCTGCCCATCAATATTGAACTGGCTCCAAATCTGTCCCTGGACGGTGTGGATGCCCTCTATCTCCGCCAGATATTTCATGTCCTCGACCGACATGTGGCCCGCGACCACAGACTTGGGGCGATACCCGTTGCCAACCATTCGGGAGACTAACTCCAACCCCTCGTGCAAATCCTTCTTCGCCTGCTCCAAGGTGTTGAATTTATCCTCGAAATAGACGCCGGGCCAGACTGTCATTTCGTCACCATACTCGTTGACGAACTGCGGCATGAGTTTGCGCAGCTCGACGAATTTGGAATCCATGGAATTCAACGCGCCCCAAGACCAGGCCCACGTGATCCGCGCGCCAGGGAAGGCTTCGGCAAGACCCCTCCTCATCTTCAACGCGACTTCGGGAGTTTCTGGATCTATGGCTCCGCCATGCCCACGCGCCCGGGTGTTCTCCCATGAGTGAAGCCGGACTGCTGTCATGAAGTTGATGTATCTCCCTTTCAGCGGCTCGGCTGAAAACTTCGGCGGGTCTGACGTGTAGGTCTTGCCCGGAACGAATGTCTTATCGAACATCGAGACCTCCGAATACTTCAACCTCCCCTCGGGAACGGACTTCGCGATGATCGTCTTGATGTCCGCGATGAACGCCGCGACGGACGGCTGCGCGGTCGAAAGCTCGCCGATGCGTTTGCCGTCAGCATTCGCGATGATCACGGCATGCGATGTGGGCATGTTGAACCCCTCGACAATCCGCGATTTCTTCCATCGCTCATCCTTTGAGTCGCCGTTACTGGAAAGCACCCGCGTGCAGATCAGATTCGTTGCGGCAAATTCAACTAACTCCTTTTGTGTGCAAACCGAATTCGTGAACGCCTGACAGTCTTTGCAGGCTTCCGTGTTGCCGATGAAAACGAACAAGGGCTTGCCGGTTTGCATCGCCTCCTGCTTCGCCGCATCGAATGGCTCTATCCATTTTAGTTCGGCCGCGTGCAGCGCTGCCAGCGGCGCGAGCAACAGGGCGGCAAACAGCGTGAATGTGTATTTCATTGTTTCTTTCATTTCCCGGTCATTTCCAATCATTGGAATTCATGCTGACGTAGTTTTCCAACCACTGGAAATTCATAGACGCGAGCCGAACTCAATCTCGAAAACCCGCTGCAGTTGATGATCGTCATTCATTCGCCGAGATAATAAGCCCGCGAGCAAAAACCTTAGCAACGCACCATCGCGCCGCAAGCCTGCCTCTTCGTTCGTAGTGACGCCGTGAGGCGTTTCGTAGTGGCCCGCGCGCTCCGCGCGCGGGCAAGGAACGCCGATTTCCAATCGGCCTCTTCCGCCAGCGGAAAAACTCGCCGCCGGATTTTCCTGCACTGCAAAACAAAGAGTACTCTGAAATGCAGAGCGACAACGTCGCGCCAGCGCCAGCGCAAATCATCGCGGCGGGAAAACTTTTTTTTCCATTCGATGGAATTTTCTGCGCCATGATTTTCCATCCGGTGGAAATTCATCTGCGCAATCCGCGTTGCATCGCGCCGGAGAAAAATCTGCGTCGAACGTTTTTCGCGATTTCGCTGCCGCGCAAAAAAAAAGCGGAACGCGCGGGCGAATCATTTTGGCGGGCGCGAAAAACCGTGGAATGTTGTTCCCGTCAATTTTTCTCTCCCGAAAAAATCGCCGCCGAACGGCAGCGCAATTTTTTGCTCCGAAAAATTTCCCCGCCGTGCGGCGGCATGTTGCTGCGCTGCTTGGATAACCCGCGCCCGTCGGAACGCGCTTTCCACGGCTCCGAAAAATGGGCGGAACGGCCGGGATGGGCTTTTTTTGGAGCCGAAAATTGTCCGCCCGTCCGGGCGGGGGAATTTTTTGGAGGCACGGAATGGCCGGAACGACGTGCAATGAAATTTCGTGCTTGCCTTTATGCAGAATCGCGACGGAATATTCGCGCGGATTATCCAAATGAATTTCTGGAGGCAGAAACATGGCTGAAAATCGCATTGAAAAAACTTATGTCGGCCCCGATCCCCTTGACGTTCTGAGATGATATTGCGAAAGTGCAGTTCGTGCGAAACGGATCATGACTATTTTTTACAGAGCAATGAAGGCGGACAGCGATGGATTGCCGCGGTGCGGACGAACGAGAAAATCGCTCGGTGCCGTTCCCGGTGCGCTGCCCAAAGGCGATTTGCCTGTTTCTGCTGATGGAAAAGTTCAACCGCAGACCGGCGGAATGTCGGTCACGCGCGACGATCCGGCCAAACTGCCCCAGCATTGCAAACCTCATTTCTTGGACGGCGATGGTCGCCATCCGCTTTTCCGAATTCTCTCCGATGAGATTCCTGATACATTGGCGCCTCGTTCAGAAAGCGATTATCATGTCCTCGTTGAACCCGCGCAGGTTTGCAGGTTCGAGGAATACGAAAAGAATTTGCATGGCACGCGCCGGCATTGGGAAGAAGTGACAGCATGAGCGAAGCGATGACAAAATATCGGGCATTGCAGAAACGTCTGACGATGTCCCGGTGGCTGCACGGCGGCTACGAGTCGGAAGAGGAGGACCAAATCCTCGATGAAATGGATGTCGTCTGGTACGAGATGGCCATTTCCGAACGCGACACGATTTCAGCGGAGCCTTCGCGAAATGATTTGATACGCCCCGCCGAACAGGTCATCCGCGTGCGCGATGTCGTGGTTCAAATCGGCCACGCGGAACCGGTCAGACATCTTGTTGCTGCTGTCGCATAGAATTCACATGTACGTCACAGCCCACAGAGTCGCCAAAGGAAATCTCCCCGAAACGGGGATCAACGCTTTTTTATATCTGCACGGCTCGGCCCCGCTCGATGTCAAGGCTTCATGGACAGACGCGGACGTGGACAAAATCGTTTTCGAAAAAACCGGCACGCTTGCCAGCAAATACGAAAGCGTCGAACCGGGCGGCAATCGCGTCATGAGCTATCTCGACGTGGTCGCCCCGGACAAAACTTCCGCCGCCCAAATCGAAACGGCGCTGAATCAATTCAAGACTGAAATTGGCACAGATCAAATTCCGATGACCCGAATCTTTGGAACCGTCGCGATTCGCTTCGGCCTTTGTTACGGCCTGGCCGGACAGGAAAATCTGGAATTCGATGCTCTGAAGAAGAACATCGTAAGAATCACGACAACCGAGGAAGAAGAATGACGCACGCCCGTACCATCATGCGCCGGATGCGCGAGACCGTGGAAGACATCGAAGATGCCGGGACCATCGAACGCGCGAAAACCGCGCACGGCAACAAACCTCGCATCCCGTGGGCGCAGGTGAAAATGGAAGCAGGTTTGGAATGAGTATCGGAAAGGGAATCACCAACGTCCTCGTGACCGACAGCGAAGCGACATTCACGAACGTCCCCGCCGGAATCACCGTCAAGCTGCAAGTCACCGCCCGCAACGCCGCCGGCGAAACCCAGCCTGCGGAATCAGCGCCGATTGCAGTGCCGTGAAAGAACTCTCATCAGCAGCATTTCAGCAGAGGTCCGCGAATATCGGACCTGGGGCTTCGTCGGCTACGAAGAAATCGGCCAGCCCGGCGACATCGTCGCCATCACGTTTGCCGGCTGACACTGTTCGCACCAGGAACGCCGCAATGCAGTCGCGGTCTTTTCGAGATGACGGATGAAACCTTCCGTATATATTGAAACAACCATCGCCAGCTATCTCACCGCGCGCCCCACGCGCGACTTGATCGCCGCCGCGCGTCAGGAAACGACCGTCGAGTGGTGGGAAACCCGGCGCGCCGATTTCGACTGCTACATCTCGCAAATTGTACTGAACGAGGTGCATGACGGCGATGCGGACGCTGCCGAACTCAGACTCAATGCCCTGCGCGATTGTCCGGCGCTGCCGATCACGGATGAGGTTGCCGCACTGGCCGATTTGCTGATAGCCGAAAAGGCAGTGCCAGCGAAAGCGGGAGACGATGCCGTCCATATTGCCATCCCGGCTGTCCACCGCATGGCCTATCTTCTGACGTGGAATTTCAAGCACATAGCAAATGCGGTGATTGCGACAAAACTGCGGGATGTCTGCGCCCGCGCAGGTTATATTTGTCCGGTGATTTGCACGCCCGAAGAACTGATGGAGATAAAACCGTGAAATCCGATCCGATCATTGAAGATGTCTGGAAAATAAAAGAAGCCCACGCCGCGAAATATGGGCACGACATTCGCAAAATGGCCGCGGCCCTGATGCAAGAGCAAAAAAAACTTGGTGACCGTCTTGTGGATCTTTCCCAGCCAAAGAAGCGGGCCGCATGAAAATTAGAACCACCGCCCACAACGCCGTCATCGCCAGCGTCCTCGTCACCGACAGCGAAGACAATCCCGAAGTCCTCACCACCTACGGCTTCAACGTCGTCGTCGGCTCCGCCAAAGCGCCGACCAAAACGCCAGCCGCAGCCAAGCAGGCCAAGTGAGTTGAGTTGTGCGAATGCTCCGCGCCGCTCTTGCGGCGCGGAGCTACCAATCGCTCCCAGCATAGACAGCACATGAAGCGTGAGAAAATCGTCGGCGAGTTCTCCGAAAGCACAATCAAAGGCTATTTGGCAGACAAAACTTACGAAAAGCGCGGCCTGACACGGGATCAATACATCGAGAAGTGCAGGGCCGCGTGGGAGTCCGTCGTATACGACCCGGAATATGAACGAAAGGTAATGGTCGATTTCTCCCAGCCAGTCACGGTCGCCCAGCTTTTCGGCTTAGATGAGATCGGTGTCGATTTCACTGATGAGGCTTTGGCCCAGCTCCCAGTGCAAGGTTTTGATTTTAAGGATAAGAAAGACATTGTGTGCATGGTGCAACTCTTTGCGCCTGCATCCGACAAGAGCGGAGAAATAATACCGCGAAAGGTCAGCGAAATGTTTCGGCCGGAAATTGCGACGCCAGAAGCCGAGAGTCTAGATCAGCAGAATTACTTCGTTGCAATGTTTGATGTTTTGGGCTTCTCCGCCCTAGTTAATGAAAAAGGCAGTGAAGCTATACTCACAATCTATCAAGACCTCATCTCGAAAGCAGTGTTAAATACGAACTACACTGGCTTCGGGCGGATCAAAGTCGGCCCTAACCAATATAGCCTCGGTGGATATTATGC
>CAIVKH010000310.1 GCA_903906425.1 uncultured bacterium | reverse complement strand
GCCACCAGCAGTCCAAACGTCCGGTCGAAGAGATTTCTGCCCATCAGATACGCCATCGGGATCGCGAGCGTTCCGAAAATCGCAAACGGGATACGGACGTGCAGCGGGGTGATCGAAAGCCCCGTGACGCCGAGAAACAACTTCATGAAAAATCCGGCCAGCGGCATCTGTCCGATGGCGCCGGAAACTTCAAACCACTTCGTCACCACATCGGAAAGCGGCACATCGCGATTCGCGAGTTGCCAGAACAAGATCGTATCGGCGCGGAACGCGGGCACGCCCAGATGCCAGAAGCGGAAGAACGCGCCGATGGCGATGACGGCGGCCAAAATGGCCCAGACGACCTTGTTCGATACGGTTTTGGAATCGCTCATAGGCGCGCGAAACTACGGCCCCGTCCAGCCTGCATCAAGGCGCAAATCCGCGCGCCGCGGCGGTCGCTTCCAATGATTGGAAATTCCGGAGGCGCAAATTTCCAATCATTGGAAGTTGGGCTAAATGAGATTGACGCTGCCCGACGCCGCCCGCACGGTATCCGGCCTTATGTGCGGAATTGCAGGTTTCACAGGGCGCGACGAGCGCCTCATCGGCAGGATGACGGACGCGCTGGCCCATCGCGGGCCGGACCAGCACGGGCATTATTGCGATGACTTCGTTTCGCTCGGCCATCGGCGGCTCAGCATCATTGACCTTTCGGAAGACGGCCGCCAGCCGATGTCGAACGAGGACGGAACGGTCCAGATAATTTTCAACGGCGAGATCTACAACTACCGCGAACTGAAACCGGAGCTGGAGCGCCGCGGCCACAAATTCAAGAGCCGGTCCGACACGGAAGTCATCGTCCACGCCTACGAGGAATATGGAATCGAGGCGGTGCAAAAACTCCGCGGCATGTTTGCGTTTGCCATTTGGGACTCGCGGAAAAAACTTCTGTGGCTTGCGCGCGACCGTATCGGAATCAAGCCGCTTTACTATCATTCGAAAAACGGGCGACTCGTTTTCGCCTCGGAAATCAAAGGGATTTTGCAGGACACGTCCGTTCCGCGGCGGCTCAACCGGCAGGCGCTTTACGACTACCTGGGCTTCGAATTCGTCCCGGCGCCGGAAACGATGTTCGAGGAAATTTTCAAGCTGCCCGCCGGACATCAACTCGTCTGGCAGAACGGCGAAACGAAAATTTCACAGTTCTGGGATTTGAGTTTCAAGCAGCGCAAGCTCGAGGGAAGAACGCCGGACGAGGTCGCGCTCGAAATCCGGGATCTACTCGACCAGTGCGTTGATTCGCATTTGATGTCCGACGTTCCGCTCGGAGTTTTCCTTTCCGGCGGCCTCGATTCGAGCGCGCTCGTCGCGCTCATGCGGCGGCATATTTCCGGAACGCTCCGGACGTTCACCATCGGTTATCCCGATAAAACTTTTAGCGAACTCGATTACGCGAAAGTCGTCGCCGATCACCTCGGCACCGAACATCACGTGTTGATGATTGAGGGCATCACCGAGGAAGACATCGAGACATCGCTCTATCATTTCGACGAGCCGATGACGGATTTGTCCTCGATTCCGCTGATGAAAATTTGCGGAGAAGCGCGAAAGCAAATCACCGTTTGTCTGAGCGGCGAAGGCGGTGATGAAGTTTTCGCGGGCTACGACCGGTTCAAGGCGAGCAAAATGAACCGGTACTATTCATGGATTCCGAAACCGATCCGCCAGCCGCTCATCTCAAGCCTCGTCGCGCGCCTGCCCGATCAGACGCAAAAGAAAGGCGCGTTCAACGTCATCAAGCGTTTCATCGAAGGCTCCTGCCTGCCGGCGGAAGGCGAGCATTTGCGCTGGCAATATTTCTTGCACGAGCATCTCGCCGGGCCGCTTTTTCAGGACGGATTCAAAAAATCTGTCGCGCTCGAACCGTTCCGCCTTGTCCGCGATCACGCCGCAAAGTTTGACGGCGGCAGCGATGTGCTGAACCGCGAACTCTACCTGGACACGCGATTCGAAATGGCCGACAGCGTGCTGATGAAAGTGGACAAAATGTCCATGCGACATTCGCTCGAAGTGCGGGTTCCACTGCTCGACCACGTCTTCGTCGAGACAAACGCCGCGCTGCCCGGCGACTGGAAACTGAAAGGCTTTCAGACAAAATACCTCTTCCGCAAGGCGCTTGAAGGCTTGCTGCCGGACGAAATTATTTATCGCGGCAAGCAGGGCTACAGCCTGCCGGTGAAAAATCTTCTGCGCGTCCAGCTCAAGGATTACATGCGGACGCTGCTCAACGAATCGCAAGTGATCCGCGAAAACATGAACGTGCCGTTCGTCAACACCCTCATTGACGAACACCTCGCGCAGAAACACAACCACAACCATATTCTGTGGGGCATGATCACCGTCGCGGTGTGGCACCGCCGGTTCATCGAGGCACAAGGCTAGCTGCGCGGCTTTGATTCGCCGCTGATGAATTCCTTCACGCGGCCGTCAATGATCTCGTCGCGCTTGGATTTGCTCTCGCCGATTTGCTTCCGGATTTTTTCGACTTTGTCTTCGATCTGCTTCAATTGATCAACGCGGACCTTCTCTCGAAGATCGAAGACATTCGCGAGCGTGTCCCGGAGTTCCTTCTTCATCGCGTTCTTGGCATCGCCATTCTGGGCCTCGCGATATTGTTTTGCCAGATCGCGGGCCTTGGCATCCGCCTTTGCAATTTCGGGCGTGGTGGCATGCTTGAAGTCGCCGAAGCCACCGCGGTCAAATCCCATGCTGCCACCCCCGGGAAAATTTTCGCCCGGCGCGGGCTGCGTCAGTCTTTGCATGACCCATTCGCGATCCGACGGCGAAAGATTCTTGAAAGCCTCGACGACCTGGGGATGTTCGCGAAGTCCGCCGCTCTTCATTCGGAGATCCTGCCATTTCTGGTGAACCTGCTTGCGAAATTCCTCCGGGTTGTCATCGCGCAATTTCTTCATGCGCTCGAATTCGGCGGGATTGCGCTGCTTCAGCGAGTCAAGCCACTTGTCGATGTACTCACCGTCCGCCGCGCCCCCGCCATGGCGGAAACCTCGCGCGTGGGGCGGCTGGTTGCTCGCATCATTTGAGGGCGGCGCAACCGGGGGCGGCGTCCCCGCCTCGGCCTGTTGCGCCATCGCGCGCGTGGCGCAGGCAACGCTTGTGACAACGAGCAGCCTGATGAATATGTTTTTCATTGTCCCGAATCTTCCAGCGAAATCAGTTCACGCGCCATCGCGTTGACATCGGACGATGCCAGATCCGTCCCGCTGTCGAAGTTTGCGCCGAGCATGCTGCTCACGTTGCTGAGTTCCGCGTCGATATTGTCGTCCCATCTCGCGCCATGGTGGCCGAAGTGTGCGGCCAGCGCCGTGCGGACAGGCGGGCGATATTGATTGATCAGCGTGATGCCGCTGATGACGACAAAGACGGCAACCATCGCAATGGCCGGCCGGAGCCACGCGCCGGAAATGTCCGCCGCGGCGAAACCCTGTTGCGATTGCTCCGCGGCGGCCCTGCGGATTTCCCCGAGGACAGCCGGGTTGAGATCGTCGGCCGGTCCACTCGCGCGGCTCACGGCGGTCAACTGCTGCAGATCGTCGCGGAATTTCTTCAGCGCGGGATTCCGCGCGAGCGCGCGGCGAAGCTGCCAGCGCCGCACGAAATTCAATTCGCCGGACTGTTCGAGCAAAACCAGTTTTTCAATTTTTTCCGTTTTCATTTTCCTACCCTCGCGCCAGCGACTCGTAATCGCCGCGCAATTCTTCACGCAATTTCAAGACCGCGTAATGCATCCTCGCCAGCGCGGTGTTGATGGACGTCTTCTGCATCTTCGCAATTTCCTTGAACGGAATATCCGCTTCCGTCCGCATCAAAAAAACCTCGCGCTGCTCTTCCGGCAGCTTCTCTATCGCCGCCGAAATCCGCGTGCCCAGGTCGCGCCCGGCCACCTCGTTCTCCGGGCCAAGCTTCGGCGACGGGAGGCGCTCCTCCAGCGCCAGGCCGTCCTCGCGCCCCTCCTGCAAATCCACCATCGGCCTCGCGCGCCGCGCGCGGTCGATGATCAGATTGTGCGCGATCCTGAACAGCCAGCTCAGGAAACTCTGATCCTCGTAGCGCTCCACGTTCTTGATCACGCGAAACCACACTTCCTGAAAAATTTCATCCGCATCCGCCGCGCGCCCTTCGAGCATCTTGTAGAGGAACGCGTACAACGGCCGCCGGTAGTGCTCCACCAGCCGGCCGAGCGACTCGGTCCGACCGCTGCGATATTCGGCAAGCCATTTTTTCGCGTCCTCATCTGTCGTCGGTCTATTCGCGTCGGTCATGCGCGGCAGAATAACGGAAAGCGGCGGGTTGTATTGTCAAAAAAGATTGCCGCGGCTTCCAATGATTGGAAAAACCGCGTCCGCAAATTTCCAATGATTGGAAATGGCGCTCAGGTCGCCGCGGCGATCGCGGCCTGCTTGCGCTTCCACGCCGCGCCGATGAAGTCGCGGAAAAGCGGATGCGGGGCCAGCGGCTGCGATTTCAGTTCGGGATGGAACTGGCAGCCGACAAACCACGGGTGATTCTCAAGCTCGATCATCTCGACGAGTTTCCCGTCGGGCGAGACGCCGGAGAAAATCAGTCCCTTTTCGCCGAGCTGCTGGCGATATTTGTTGTTCACTTCGTAGCGGTGCCGGTGGCGCTCACTGATGTTCTCGACGCCGTAGGCGGTGAACGCCTTCGTCGCCTTCCCGATGCGGCACGGCCACGCGCCGAGGCGCATCGTCGCGCCCATGTCCACGACCTTTTCCTGCTCGGCCATCAGCGCGACGACGGGGAACGGCGAGTTCGGATCAATCTCGGTCGAGTGCGCGCCTTCGAGCCCGACGACGTGCCGCGCGAATTCGATGACGGCCATCTGCAGGCCGAGGCAGATTCCGAAAAACGGAATGTTGTTTTCGCGCGCATAGCGGACCGCGGAGATTTTCCCCTCGATGCCGCGCGTTCCGAAACCGCCGGGCACGAGGATGCCGTCCACGTGCTGAAGCGCATCGAGGCTCTTGCCCGACTCGACTTCCTCGGCGGAGATCTTGACGATATCGACCTTGATCTGGTGCGCGATGCCGCCGTGATGGATCGCCTCGTACAGCGACTTGTAGGCATCCTGAAGCTCCGAATATTTCCCCGTCACGCCGATGCGGACGCTGCCTTTCGGATTGATCACCGCGTCGATCATCTTGCGCCACGGCCCGAGCTTCGCCGGCGGCCGGGCCATGCGGAAATGCACCATGATCAGCTCGTCGAGCCCCTGCTCGGACAAATCGGTCGGCACCTCATAAATCGAGTGCTGCACATCGCGCTCCTCGATGACCGCGTGCAGCGGCACATTGCAGAACAGCGAAAGTTTTCTGCGCACTTCATCGCTCAGCGCCACCTCGCTGCGGCAGATGAGCACGTCGGGCATGATGCCGATTTCGCGCAGGATCGCGACGCTCTGCTGGCTCGGCTTGGTCTTCACCTCGCCCGCCGCCTTGATGAACGGCACATAGGTCATGTGGATGTACATCACGTTGTCGCGGCCGACCTCGTGGCCGATCTGCCGGATCGCCTCAAGGAACGTATGGCTCTCGATGTCGCCCACCGTCCCGCCGATCTCCGCGATGATCACGTCCACATTCGCCTCGTCCAGCTCGTGGACCTTCATTTTGATTTCATCGGTGATGTGCGGAATCATCTGGATCGTGTGGCCCAGATAATCGCCCTTGCGCTCCTTGCGCAGCACCTCCCAATAAATCTTCCCCGCGGTGAAATTCGACTTGCGGCTCGTCGGCTGCCCGGTGAACCGCTCGTAGTGCCCGAGATCCAGATCGGTCTCCGCCCCGTCGTCGGTCACATAAACCTCCCCGTGCTGGAACGGGCTCATCGTGCCGGGGTCAACATTGAGATACGGATCCATCTTCAGCATGCGGATGTTCAACCCGCGCGCGATGAGGAGCCGGCCGATCGAGGCGGCCGTGATGCCTTTGCCGAGCGACGAAACCACGCCGCCTGTTACGAAAATATATTTAGCCATGACGGGAAAACTTTTCGCGCAGCATATCGCCGCCCGCCCGCAGTCCAAGCGATTTCTGATCCCCGTCGCCCCCGCTCCCCCGCCGCCCCACGCCCGCCGCCCCGCCGCGGATGATTTTCCCCCGCGTCCACGCGGCCAAATTCCAATCATTGGAACCCCCCTTGCGCCCTTTGCGCCTCATTGCGGCCTTGGTGTTCATTCGTAGATTCCAATCATTGGAAAACATCGCCCCGCAAACCTCCAACCATTGGAAACACTGGGAGCGGCGCCGTCCCGTCGCCGGTATGGGAACGGGGGCAACATGCCCCCGAGGGCGGCAAGATGCCGCCCCTCCATGAAGACTTCCAATC